>URQR01000018.1 GCA_900550065.1 uncultured Eubacteriales bacterium
GTCGCGTTAAATTCATACAGCCGTTCAAGACACTCGGCCTGTTTAGCGAGCACTTCTTGGTCTGTCGGTAAATATAGCTCACCGCTGTGCATCTTTTCTTTTTCACTCATTTGTGTTGCCTCCTAATTTAAAATCAAAATTGTAATTCCTATACAAATAATGAGGAGACGCTTCCTGTTCAAGCGCCTCCTCATTTTTGTCACATCAAAATCCGCGCGAGCTGCCTCCGCCGCCGAATGAGCCGCCCCCGCCAAAGGAGCCTCCGCCGCCGAAGCCGCCGCCAAAACCACCGCCGCCGCGTCCGCCGGTACCGCGTCCGAGTAAATATCCGCCCAAAAACGGGCCGATTCCTCCGGTGCCGCCGTTTCCATGACCGCCGCCGCGTCCGCCCCGGCCTCCGCTGCGTCCGATAGAGACAATTAAAACAAACACAATGATTGTGATAATAATACTAAGAATACCGGCACTGCTGTCTTCTCCTTCATCGGTCTGCACCGGTGCGACGCCGTCCGGCATCGTAAGGCCATACTCGTTGTATACCTCCTGCAAAACCGCTTGATACAGGTTCAGAAGCCCCGCGTCATAGTCGCCTTTCTTTAAATCGGCCATAGCGTAATCGTCTATCAAACGGCCCGTTTTCGAGTCGTTGAGCGCACCCTCAAGACCATATCCGACCTCTATACTGACCTTACGCTCCTCGAGCGCGAGCAAAATCAGAACGCCGTTGTTTTCCTTACTGCCGATTCCCCACGCGCGCCCCAGAGCAAGGCCGTACTCGCGCACCTCCTGCCCGTCCATGTCCGGTACGGTCGCGACGACCACCTGTGCCGTGGTCGATTGGTAGAGCGCGTTGGAATAGTCAATAATAAACCGCTCCGTATCCTGCGACAACACATCCGCATAGTCCGCCGCATAGAATTCATGGGTGGGCGACGGCAAAGCCGCATTTGCGCAAACGCAAAGAAGCATTGTAAGGTAAAGCGTAGCCGCTATAAATTTCTTCATCATATTAGAAGTTCACCTGCGGTACTTGGGTCGCGCCCTCCGCCGCTTGGAAGTAGTCCGCCGCCTCAAAACCGAACAGTCCCGCAAAAATCACCTTCGGGAAGGACTTAATCGCAGTATTGTACGCCCGGGCCGCGTCGTTGTAGTCCTTTCTTGCCACGGCGATACGGTTTTCCGTCCCTGCCAGCTCGTCGGAAAGGGCCGTAAACTGCGTATCCGCCTTCAAATCCGGGTAGTTTTCAACAACCATCAACAGCCTGCTCAGCGCACTCGAAAGCTCGCTGTCCGCCGCAGCAAGGTCCGCCGTCGTCGTCGCGCCGGCAAGCTTTGCCCGCGCGTCCGATACCGCGCCGAGCACCTCGCTCTCATGGCTCGCATACCCCTTCACTGTGTTTACAAAGTTAGGAATCAAATCGTTTCTGCGCTGCAGCTGCGTATCAATGTTCGACAGCTGTGTGTCCACCGTTTCCCGTGCTGATACAAGCGAATTGTAGCCGCCGATAGCAAACATAGCAATCAGCACGACCACAACTGCGATACAAATCCAAACAATTGCACTCTTTTTCATAATCTGCTCCATTCCGGCGTACGAAGATGCACGCCTAAACGTATTCTTTCTTGCTGAAATTTATTATATAACAGATTCCACTTACTTGCAAGTAAAACGTCCATTTTGTTTATACTATTATAGAATACCCCAATTTATATTGACATAGGCATATAATTTTAATAAAATGAAGGCAAATTTAGCTTAGGGAGGCGGAAAAATGGCTGGTATTATGGACGGCGAGCGGCAGTTTCACATTCAGACAACGCCGGAGGAAGTAGGAAAATACGTGATCCTGCCCGGCGACCCGGGCCGTGTGCCAAAAATTGCGGCGCAGTTTGAAAACGCGCGGCAGGTCGCACAAAACAGGGAATACAACGTTTATACGGGCACATTGGACGGCGTCGCCGTTTCCGCCGTGTCGACCGGAATCGGCGGCCCGTCGGCAGCGATTGCGCTCGAGGAGCTGGTGCGCTGCGGCGCGCATACGTTTATCCGCGTCGGGACGAGCGGCGGAATTGATACAAAAGTACACGGCGGCGACCTGATTTTAGCGTCGGCGGCTGTGCGCGGCGACGGCACAAGTAAAGAATATCTGCCGCCGGACTACCCTGCTGTATCGGACTTTGATGTGCTGTGCGCACTGAAAAACGCTGCGGATTCGCTCTGCGATGGCTCGCCCGGCAATGCATACCACATCGGCGTAGTACAGAGCAAGGACTCGTTCTACGGTGAAACGAATCCGGAGACCATGCCCGTCGCGGAGTATTTACAGACGCGGTGGGAGTCGTACGTCCGGTGCGGCTGTCTCACGTCAGAGATGGAGTGTGCGACGCTGTTCAGCGTCGGGATCGCGCGGAAGGTACGTGTGGGCGGTGTGATTACCGCAATATGGAACGTAGAGCGGACAAAGGCGGGGCTGCCCGACACCGTATGTATGGACAGCAGCAAGGCAATCGCCTGCGCTATTGGTGCGTTGCGCGCGCTTATCGCTGCCGACCGTGAACGTGAGAAACGCGGCGGCGTATTAATATAATAAAAAGCCCCCGGCACTTTGAAATGCCGGAGGCTTTTATTTCACTCCTATGGTAACACGATTTTAATTTCGTTCTTTCCGTCCTTTTTTAACTGTATCTGCTCTTTATATTCCGCGCCTTTCGCCGTGACTGTTGCCTCATAGCCGCCGTAAAAGCCTTTAAACCGCGCGCGTCCGCTTTCGTCCGTGGCGGCCTCCGCCTGTGTGTGCCACGTCTCGCCAAATAGTTTTTTTACGGTATAATAGGCTGGCTTCGGCGTAAAGTCAAAGCGCAGCAGCCCGCCCCGGTAGTAGTTTTCCCCAGCAGTCATGTCACCCTGCGGCGCAAACGCAGCATAGCCGTCGACAAGATTCCAGTAGATAATCTGCTCAACATTTTTATGGCTGAACCAAATCGAGTACAAATACTCGATAATCTTTGCCTGCAGCGCCTCGTCTTCCTCCGACTCCGTATAGGCCGGAATTGTAATCTCCGTAATCTGGATTGGCTTTCCTAAGCGTGCGTAATTGTCTAAGACTTTAAACAGCTTAAGCGGGTTATAAAACGGTCTTGTTTCTTTATACTCGTCCTCGGCCCGGTAAAACATATGGTACTGCATACCGATTGCATCAATCGGCGCGCCCTTTATTAGCGCACGTTCAATTTGCGAATAATACTTGTCGCTCGCCCGGCCCTGGTCGGCCCATACGGCGGAGTGTTCATTGATAACGAGCTGGTTTGCACCGAAGTATTTGCTTGCCATTTGGAAACACCACTCGACAAAGTCGGGTTCTTCGTATAAAGATGTGCGGCCCTCTTCCCACCATGTTTCATTCGTGACCTCAATCGTTTTGATGCGGCCTGCGTACCGTTCGCTGATTTCCTTGCAGCGGCGTTCAAACTCCCGCTTTACAACGCAAAGCGGCGCATCCCACAGCCACTCCGGAAAGAAGTGGTCATATGCAAGCGCATGCTCGCGCGGCTCTATCCCGTTTTTCTCACAAAATTCGAGACACAAGTCCGGCGCGGGGCGGCGGTATATCTTTTTGCTGTCTTTTGCATAGCGGGGCGCGCCCTTTTCCGGCTCTAAATCGTCCCAATAAAACGGTAGCGTCGCCATATTGAAGGCCTGTTTAAAATAATTTTTGTACCTTTCGTTCTTCTCAGGCGTTTCCAGCTCGTCAAGCATAAATAGGTTCGCGCCGTACTTAAAGTCATGCGTTTTTTGCGTCAGGCGCACCCGCGCATTTGGCACAGGCTTTCCAGCCGCGTCCGTCACCGTAATATAGCCGTAGCCCTTCCGGTTTTGCTCGATGCCCGCTGTTATGCGGTCCTGCGTTTCCTCCTGATATTGTTCAAAGTACTCTAATATCTGCTTTCGTTCCATAAAAATCCCCTCCATACATGATAGAAATACAAACTTACAAACCAATTATATGATACAAATTTTGCTCTGTAAACCCAAAAAATAATTAAAAAGGATTGATTTTCGCTACAACTCGTGCTACTCTATGGGTAACAAAAAAAACGGAGGCGTACTATGTTCCCCTGCAATCTTTCTGTAAACCTGCGCGACGTTCTGCTCTTCTCACGAAAAGCCGGACAATACCACACAAACCCGCGCGATTTTTCCTCGCTTGCCTACCGCCTCAAAGCCGACGGCGCATATCTTTGCGGCGGGAAACGGTTTTCCTACAATACGAATAACATCAGCCTTGTCCCCGCCGATACCGCCTATGACCAATGGGAAGAAGAGGCCGACGCAATCGTGTTTCATTTTGATGCGTTCGGACACGTTCCCGACGGGATTGAAATTTATGCGTTTGACAATTACGAGCCGTACCGGGCGCTGTTTTGCCGGGCGCTTGAAATTTGGAACGAAAAGCTGCCCGGCTACAAATACCGTGCGACGGCGGTTTTTTATGAAATTCTTTCCGCAATGCAGGCCGGCTTAGCCGCCTCGTCCGAGCCGGACGGCGGCTTTGTAGAACGCGCAAAAGAATACATTGACGCGCACTTTTCTGACCCGGCCCTCTCGATTCAGCAGCTTGCAGACCGCGCCTACGTGAGCGGTGCATACTTCCGCCGCCGCTTTGCGCAGCGCTATCACCTCAGCCCGAAGCAATACCTCGACTTTGTGCGCTTCCAATACGCCGTTTCCCTGCTGCATACGGGCTACTATACACAGGGCGAGGTCGCGGCCCGTTGCGGCTACAGCGACGTCAAATACTTCAGGAGCAAATTTAAGGCCAAAACCGGAGAAAGTATTTCTCAATACTGTAAATCACACGGGATATAAGGAAAGATGTTGTATAAACAGTGAAAATGTGGTACAATACACAAAAGCGGAGCTTTTGTGTATTGTACCACATTTATAATGGGAGAGTTGCCGGTGAAAATTCTTATTTTTTCCGATACGCATCAAAACATAAACGGTTGTATCGACGTCATTCAAAACACAAACGACGTTGACGCAGTCCTTCACGCGGGCGATCTCGTGCGCGACGCAGAAGATCTTGCGGCGGCGTTTCCCGCGCTGCCGTTCTACTTTGTGAGCGGCAACAACGATATTTTTGAACACTGCCCGGACGAACGCTTATTGATGCTTGCGGGCGTTAAAATTCTGCTGACGCACGGGCATCAGCACGGCGTACGGTATGGTGAGCGCGAGTTAGCGGCTTATGCAAAAAAGAAGGGCGCGGCGCTTGCTGTGTTTGGGCACACGCACAAGCCTTTCGACGGAGTTGTCGGCGGCATACGCCTGCTGAATCCGGGCACAATGGGCTACGCACCGAAAAGCTATGCACAGCTTACGATTGAGGATGAAAAAATACAGACAAAAATTATCAGCTACAGCTGATTTGTGGGGGAATCGTGATGGTATTAGTGATAGATGTGGGGAATACAAACATTGTTGTCGGCGCGTTCGACGGCGATAAGCTGGTGAAAAATTGGCGTATTTCAACCGATTATAAAAAGAGTGCGGACGAGATGGGGCTTTTGCTGGTACAGCTTTTGACGTACCATGGGCTCAGCGTGGACGAGGTCGAAAACGTTGCGATTTCGTCCGTTGTGCCGCAGGTCATGTTCTCGCTTGAGCGCGCGGTGCGCCGCTATTTAAAGCACGAACCGCTGATTATTACAAAAGACGTGAAAACGGGCATCAATATCCGCTACGACAACCCGAAAGAGGTCGGCGCGGACCGGATTGTTAACGCCGTCGCGGTTCATCACCACTATCCGGGCGACGCAATTATCATTGACTTTGGTACGGCGACGACGTTTTGTGCGCTGACGGCACAGGCCGACTACCTCGGCGGCGTCATCTGCCCGGGGATAAAAATCTCGCTCGACGCGCTGATTGAACGCACGGCGAAGCTGCCCAAAATTGAAATTGTTCGCCCGCCGCATGTGATTGGCACAAACACGGTCGAGTCTATGCAGGCCGGTATGGTGTACGGCTATGCGGGCCAGATTGAAAACATTGTGCGGCGCATGAAGGAGGAAATGGGCGGCGGCAGCATCACTGTCATTGCCACGGGCGGCATCGCCTCGCTCATCAAAGAGGCGACAGACGCGATTGATGTGTTAGACTCCCACCTGACACTCAAAGGGCTGAAGCGCTTGTATGATATGAACCGGTAAAGGCGGCACATGCCGCCTTTTTTGTTTCACCCCGTGGTTGTTTCTTTATCCCCTCGCCATTACTATAATATTTTTTCGCGTCCCTTTTCAATCTCCTGAATATGCCGCTTTAGCACGAGACTCACATACTGCGAAAAGGAACGGACGGATTCTCTGCTAAGCTTGCGTATTTCTTCCGCTACGTCGGTGTCTAACGTAATGCAGGTGCTAATTTTTAATGGTAAATCTGAAAGCATGTTTTATACCCTATCATCTAATTAATAAATATTACTATATAAATAATATTTATTGTATTTATATCATATTTTTATTTTCTTGTCAATAGTATATAATAACTTTAGGTGATACAAATGATGCAAGAGTTTAAAAATGATTATATTAAAATTGGATTAAAAATTTCATATTATCGAAAATTAAAGTCCTTAACGCAGGTTCAGTTAGCTGCTATTTTAGGGTGCGATGTTTCCTTTATTGGGCAGATTGAGGCTCCAAATATCTATAAACCAATATCGTTGGATACACTTTTCCGAATAGCAAAGGCGCTTGAGGTTCCAGCATATAAATTTTTGTATTTTGAATAAAAAAAAGACAGCCAACCGGCTGTCTTTTTTTCCACAAACTTAAACTTCTTCTTTAATTTTTGCCTGCGCCGCCGCGAGCTTTGCAATCGGCACACGGTACGGGGAGCAGGAAACGTAGTTCAGTCCCGCCTTGTGGCAGAACTCCACGCTTGACGGGTCGCCGCCGTGCTCGCCGCAGATACCGAGCTTGATGTCGGGCCTTGTCGCGCGTCCGGCTTTAGCCGCCATCTGGATAAGCTTGCCAACGCCGTTTTGGTCGAGGCGCGCAAACGGGTCGGACTCGAACACCTTTTTCTCGTAATAATCCGCCAAGAACTTACCCGCGTCGTCACGCGAGAAGCCGTATGTCATCTGCGTCAGGTCGTTCGTACCAAACGAGAAGAATTCCGCCTCCGTCGCGATTTCGTCCGCCAACAGTGCGGCGCGCGGCACTTCAATCATCGTGCCAACCATATATTTCATATCTACGCCCGCGGCCTTAATAATTTCGTCCGCGGTTTTCGTGATGATGTCTTTTACAAACTTTAATTCCTTGACTTCGCCGACGAGCGGAATCATGATTTCCGGCGTTACGTTAAGTCCCTTTTTGTTGACGTTAATCGCCGCCTCAATGATGGCCCGCGCCTGCATCGCCGCAATTTCCGGATACGTAACCGCAAGGCGGCATCCACGGTGGCCGAGCATCGGGTTAAACTCGTGCAAGTCCGCAATCGTTTCCTTCAGGCTGTCGTACGAAATCCCCATTTCCTTTGACAGTGCGCGGATATCGTCGTCATTCGTCGGCAAAAACTCGTGGAGCGGCGGGTCGAGCAGGCGTATCGTTACCGGGAGGCCGCCCAGCGCCTCGAACAGCCCTTCAAAGTCGCCGCGCTGCATTGGCAGAAGCTTGTCGAGCGCCTTCTGCCGCTGCGGAAGTGTCTTTGCCACAATCATCTCGCGTACCGCCGGGATTCTGTCCTCGTCAAAGAACATGTGCTCCGTCCGGCAAAGGCCGATACCCTCCGCGCCGAAGCGTACCGCCGTGAGCGCGTCCTTCGGCGTGTCTGCGTTCGTGCGAACCTTCAGCCTGCGCTCTTCGTCTGCCCAGCCCATGAATTTTGCAAAGTCGCCCGTGAGCGACGCCTCCTGCGTTGCGATTGCTTCCGCGTAAATGTTGCCCGTCGAGCCGTCAAGCGAGATGTAGTCGCCCTCGCTGAGCCGCTGTCCCGCTAAAACGCAGTATTTTTCCTCTTCATTTACAACCAAATCGCCGCAGCCTGCTACACAGCATGTCCCCATGCCGCGCGCCACAACCGCCGCGTGCGAGGTCATGCCGCCGCGCGCCGTGAGGATACCCTCCGCCGCGTTCATACCCTCAATGTCCTCCGGCGAGGTCTCGAGCCGTACGAGCACAACCTTCTCGCCGCGCTCGCCTGCCGCTTCTACTGCGTCCGCTGCGTTAAAGTAAATCTTGCCGCATGCTGCGCCCGGGGAAGCCGGGAGCGCCGTCGCCGCAGGTGCAGCTTTCTTTAATGCGTCCGGGTCGAACGTCGGGTGCAAAAGTGCGTCGAGCTGGCGCGGGTCAACCTTTAGGAGCGCTTCCTTCTTGGTCGCGAGCCCCTCGTCTACGAGGTCAACCGCAATTTTGAGCGCCGCCGCCGCGGTACGCTTGCCGTTTCTCGTTTGCAGCATGTAGAGCTTGCCGTTTTCAATCGTAAACTCCATGTCCTGCATATCTTTATAGTGATTTTCAAGCTTGTCCGCAATTTCAACAAACTGCGCGTATACCTGTGGCATGTCCTCCTCGAGGTGGCTGATCGGGTTCGGCGTGCGGATACCCGCAACAACGTCTTCGCCCTGTGCGTTCATCAAGTATTCGCCGTACAGCTTCTTTTCGCCGGTAGCGGGGTTTCTCGTAAACGCAACACCCGTGCCGGACTTGTCGCCCGTGTTGCCGAACACCATTGCCTGTACGTTGACCGCCGTACCCCAGTCGTAGGGAATGTCGTTCATGCGGCGGTATACGATGGCGCGCGGGTTGTCCCAGCTGCGGAACACCGCCTCGACCGATTCAATGAGCTGTGTCTGCGGGTCCTGCGGGAAGTCTGTCCCTTTTTCTGCTTTGTATAATACTTTGTAGCGTTTAATCAGTTCTTTTAAGTCGTCCGCGTCGAGCTCTGTGTCGAGCTTTACACCCTTTTCTTCTTTTAGCTCGTCTATGATTTTTTCAAACTTTGGCTTCGGAATTTCCATTACAACGTCAGAAAACATCTGGATAAACCGGCGGTAGCTGTCGTACGCAAAGCGCGGATTGTTCGTCAGCTTTGCCAGACCTTCGGTCACCTCATCCGTCAAACCGAGGTTTAAAATCGTGTCCATCATACCCGGCATAGACGCCCGTGCGCCGGAGCGGACGGAAACGAGGAATGGGTTGTTTACGTCGCCAAACTTTTTGCCGACAATTTGTTCCGTTACGGCTAACTTCTCCTTAATTTCCGCAATAATGTCGTCCGCAATTTTCCTACCGTCGTCGTAGTAGCGTGTGCAGGCCTCGGTCGTTACGGTAAAGCCCTGCGGCACCGGAAAGCCCAGCTTTGTCATTTCGGCAAGGTTCGCGCCTTTGCCGCCCAGCAGGTTACGCATCGAGGCGTCGCCCTCGCTGAACAGATATACATATTTATTTCCCATTCTTTTTCCTCCTTCGTATATTCAAAATTTAGAATTTTTCGTGTATGAATTATATCATAAGGCAAAGCAATAATCTACACCACAGCCGTAAAAAAGTTAGTTTGCCTAAATTCCTTTTAAAAATTCCACAGAAAAAAAGAAATTTTGTAAACGGAAAATAAATACATAAAAATGGAAAAATTTTCCGTAATTGAGCCAAAAAAAGGCTTAAAACCATTCATCTTAAACTCCACAACAATTGTACCGTATTATGGTAAAAAAAGCAAGCCCTAAAATAAAATAAACAAGGCTTAACGCCATGTGCGCCTAAGATTTGTTAGGATTCAAACAATGCTTTACTTTTTTTTTGCTTTATGATATGATTATAAACTAAGTGGGAAATAATTATACATAGAAAATGACAGCGTATTGATACGCTGTATTGATACGCTGTATACGAATATAAAAACCACAGTGATTTTAGAAGGGTCGTGTTTTAACCATGGAAAATATGGAAAAGGTTTTCACACCTGCGGTTGCCGCGATGCAGGCGAGCGCAATACGTGAGATTTTTAAACTGATTGATAAAAAGGATATTATATCCTTTGCGGCGGGTATCCCTGCGCCGGAACTGTTCCCCTCCAAAGAGTGGGCGGATATTACGGGCGATATATTGCGCAATGCGCCGACGCCGGCGCTGATTTACGGCGTGACGGAGGGCTATGGGCCGCTGCGCGCGCTGACAAAAGAGCGCGCGGCGAAGCAAGGGGTGTTTCACGACAGCGACGAACTGATTATGACGACTGGCGCGCAGCAGGCAATAGACTTAGCGGCGAAGGTGCTCTTAGAGGTCGGGGACGGCGTTATTATTGAAAAGCCGAGCTTTATCGGCTCTCTTAATTCGTTCCGTTCGTACGGCGCGAAGCTCTACGACGTAGATGTAGAGGACGACGGACTGAATGTAGAGCAGGTCGAGGCGCTGTTAAAGGCGCACGGCAATATTAAGTTTATTTATACCATCCCGACGTTCCAGAACCCGTCGGGCACAACGATGGGCGTTGAAAAGCGTAAGGCGCTGCTCGCACTTGCGAAAAAGTACAACGTATTTATTTTAGAAGATAATCCATACGGCGAGCTGCGTTTCCGCGGCGAAGCCGTGCCGGCGATTAAATCGTTTGATACGGACGGACATGTAATTTATGCGGGTACATACTCGAAGACGCTTGCGCCGGGTCTGCGTGTTGGTTTCGTTTCCGGCAGGAAGGACATTATTGACCGTATCGTTGTGGTGAAGCAGGTCAACGACGTGCATACGCCGGTGCTCAACCAGATGATGGTGTACGAATATATCAAAAACTATGACTATGACGGGCACATTGCGGCTTGTGCGAAAGAGTACGGCAAGAAGTGCGCGCTGATGATAGAAGAAATGGAGAAGCACTTCCCGTCTTCGGTGAAGTTTACGCGTCCGGACGGCGGTATCTTTATTCTTTGCACCATGCCGGAAGGTGTTGACACAAAAGTTGTGTTAAATGATGCGATTGCGCAGAATGTCGCGTATGTCCCGGGCAATACCTTTATGGCGGACATTGACGCGCCGTCGAATATATTTCGGCTTAACTTTTCTGTTACGACGGAGGAGTCAATCAAAAAGGGTATCAAAATCTTGGGCGATGTGCTGAAGCGGCACGTATAAGGCCATATTGGAGCTGAATGTGATGGAAGAAAAAAAGAGGATACTTTCAGGGATTAAGCCGAGCGGCGAGCTGACGCTGGGGTCCTATCTCGGTGCTATAAAAAATTGGGTGGAACTTTCGTCGGAGTATGAGTGCTTTTACATGATGGCGGATATGCACGCGATTACGGTGCGCCAAAATCCTGCGGAGCTTAGACGGCGTACCCTGCTGCAGCTCGCGCAGTATATTGCGTGCGGACTTGACCCAAAGGAAAACACAATTTTTATTCAGAGCCACGTACCGGCGCATGCGGAGCTTTCATGGGTGTTGAGCTGCTACACGATGTTTGGCGAGCTTTCCAGAATGACGCAGTTTAAGGATAAATCTGCGAAAAACGCCACCAACATCAACGCAGGCCTCTTTACTTATCCTGTGCTGATGGCGGCCGATATACTGATCTATCAGGCGGACCTTGTGCCGGTTGGCGAGGACCAGAAGCAGCACGTCGAGCTGACACGCGATATCGCGGCGCGATTTAACGGCGTATACGGCGATGTGTTTACGATGCCGGAGCCGTTTATTCCAAAGACCGGTGCACGAATTATGAGCTTGCAGGAGCCGGAAAATAAAATGAGTAAATCGGAGCAGGATAATGGGGGCTGTGTTTGTCTGCTTGATAAACCTGAGACAATCATGAAGGCGTTCAAACGTGCCGTTACAGATAGCGATACATGTGTGAGATATGACCCTGAAAATAAGCCGGGTATATCGAATTTGATGCAAATTTATTCCGTTATAACGGGTAAAAGCTTTTCAGAAATAGAGGATGCGTTTGCGGGCGCCGGATACGGCGTGTTTAAAACGACAGTCGGCGAGGCTGTGGTTGAGCTTTTGCGCCCTGTAAGGGAAGAGGCGGAGCGGCTTTTTGCTGATAAGGCATATTTAGAGAGCGTGTATAAAGACGGCGCCGAGCGGGCCGCTTACGTTGCGGACAAAACTGTGCGCAAAGTATATAAAAAGGTAGGCTTTGTGCCGAAGGCGCGTTGACGCAGAGCTGCGCTGGTTACGGCGGATACGTAAGAGAGATCGGAGTGAATCTTAGGTGGAAGAAAATAGCATGATTTATTTGCTGATGGGGATTGCGTTTGCAGTTGCGCTTTGCTTTACGCTGATTTCGGTCCCGCTGGCAAGAAAAATCGCGGAAAAAATCGGCGCAATTGATGTGCCGAAGGATACGCGCAGGATGCACAAGGTTCCGACGCCGCGGCTCGGTGGACTCGCAGTTTTTTTGGGCTTTTTGGTGAGCGTTCTGTGCTTTTGTGAAATTACGAAAGAGATGATTGGCCTTTTGTGCGGCTCGGTCATTATTGTGATATTAGGTATCTTTGACGACAGCCATGATCTCAGTGCGAAGCTGAAGCTGATTGTGCAGATTATTGCTGCGCTCGTGACGATTTATATTGGCGATATTAAAATCAACTTTTTTACCAATCCGAATATTTTTTCAAACGATAAAATCTTACTGCTGAGCGACTGGATTTCCGTGCCGTGTACCGTTTTGTGGATTGTGGCGATTACAAACGCCGTGAACTTAATTGACGGGCTCGACGGACTTGCGGCCGGTGTGTCTACGATTGCGGCGGTTTCTTTGGTGTTTATAGCCAGCATGGTAGACGAGCCGGCGATTGCGCTGATTGCGATTATTATCGCGGGCGCATGTCTGGGCTTTTTGCCGTTCAATTTTCGCAAAAAAAAGAAAATATTTTTAGGCGATACAGGGGCGACCTTTTTGGGGTACGCCCTTGCTGTGCTGTCTGTTCAGGGCGGATTTAAGAGCTATGCGGTAATTTCGTTTGCTGTGCCTGTGCTGATTTTCGGACTGCCGATTTTTGACACGGCGTTTGCGATGCTGCGCCGTATGCTGACCGGGCGCAGCCCGATGTCGCCCGACCGTGGGCACATCCACCACAGGCTTGTGGATATGGGCTTTTCACAGAAGCAGAGCGTGTTTATCCTGTATGCGATGAGCGGTGTTTTGGGCCTTACGGCGGTTGTGCTTGCCGAGAGCGGCGCAATGCGCGCCCTGCTTTTGCTTATCGGCGTGTTAATTGTGATATTTACAGGGAGCCTGTTTACAAAGAATAGGCGGGCGGGCAATAAACAGCCGATGCCGGAGGAAACGATAACGGTAACGCTGGATAAAATTGATAAAACGGATAAAAACGAGAAACAGAATCAGTAGAAGGGGTGGCAGCAGATGGACAGGAAGATAAAGGCGATGACGGTGTTTGGTACGCGGCCGGAGGCAATTAAAATGGCTCCGCTTGCGCTCGCGCTCGATGCATGTCCGCACATTGATGCGAAGGTGTGTGTAACAGCGCAGCATCGGCAGATGCTTGACCAGGTGCTTGAGATGTTTGATATCAAGCCGGACTATGACTTGGACATTATGAAGGAACGCCAGTCGCTCGTTGGTATTACGACGCGCGTGCTGGAGGGCTTAGACGAAGTAATTAAAGAGGCGCAGCCGGATGTGATCTTGGTGCACGGCGACACATCGACAACGTTTGCCGGCGCACTTGCTGCGTTTTATAATCAAGTAAAGGTTGGCCATGTGGAGGCGGGCCTTCGCACATATGACAAATATTCGCCGTTCCCGGAGGAGATGAACCGTTGCTTGACAGGCGTTTTAACGGATTTTCACTTCTCTCCCACACAGGCGAATAAAAATAATTTATTAAAGGAAAATGTGGACGAAAAGAAAATTTATATTACAGGAAATACAGTCATCGACGCACTCAAGAGTACGGTAAAGGACGATTATACCTTTACGGACGAGACGCTGCGCGCGCTGGACTTTGGCGCGAAAAAGGTGATTTTGGTGACCGCGCACCGGCGCGAGAACTTGGGCGAGCCGCTTCGTAACATCTGTGAGGCGCTGCGCCACATTGTGACGAAATATGAAGACGTACAGATTGTGTACCCAGTACACTTAAACCCCGCCGTACGCGAGGTCGCGTTCGAGATTCTCGGCGGCCTTGACCGCGTATCGCTCATCGACCCGGTTAATGTCGACGACCTGCATAACGCAATGGCGCGGTGCTTTATGGTTATGACGGATTCGGGCGGCTTGCAGGAGGAGGCGCCGTCGCTGGCAAAGCCGGTGCTTGTACTGCGTAATGAGACGGAACGGCCCGAGGCGGTCGAGGCCGGCACTGTGAAGGTAGCCGGCGTAGATAGAGACACGATTATCGCGATGGCGGAAGAGCTGATTGAAAACAAAGCTGCGTATGACAAAATGGCGCATGCGGCGAACCCCTACGGCGACGGGAACGCGTCGAGCCGTATCGTTGACGCGCTTTTGTACGAATTTGGAATAATTCCGCAGAGAGTGGCAGATTTTAAGTAGAGATTATTTTATATAGATATAGAAATAACAGGCTGGTATTTACGGGCGGCGGCCCGTTTATAGAAACCTTTGAAAGGGGGAGACAGGATGCAGACAGATTTAATCGAGAAAATCAAAGCGGCGGAGACGCAGGCCGACGAAATTATAAGACAGGCGACGGCGGCGGCGCGCGAAACCGTTAACGCGGCGGGCAAGGAGGCCTATAATGCGGAGCTCGGCGTAGACGCGCTCGCACAGAAAGAAATAGAAAAAAAGATTGCCGCGGCGGCGCGCGAGGCGGAAGCGGAAAAAGCGCGTATTTTAGAAGAAGCTAAAAAAGAGGCCGACGCACTGGACTTTCTCGTGCGGCCGAAGCTTGACAAGGCGGCGGACTTTATCATTGAAAGGATTGTTGGGTAGATGGCTATTGTCAATATGAAAAAAATCAGCGTTATAGCCCTGTCCGACGACGAAAAGGAAGTAGTAGAGACCCTAATGGATATGGGCGTGACGCAGGTCGAGGACATCACCGAGGAAGAAATTACGGCAGAGTATGCCGGTCTGCTGTCCAAACGCGCAGACGACGAGGCGATGAGCGTCTATGATGCGCAGCGAAAAACCGTCAAAGAGGCGATAGACATTTTAGCGGCGCATGTGGATGCGAAGAAGGTACTGTTCGCGCCGCGCCGCAGCGTATCAAAGGCAATGTTTGCCGAAGTCGCGGGTGACCCAAAGCGCGAGTACGCGTTTGCGCAGGAGGTCACGGGAGCGGTGCGGCGGCAAAACGAGCTCCGCTCGGAGAAAAACCGTCTGCTTGGCGAGATTGAAACGCTGTCAAAGTGGAAAGGGCTCGGCTTTTCGCTCGGCTTTACCGGGACGAAGCACACGGGCGTGCTGCTGGGGATGCTGCCCGCACAGTTGGATGTGAACGACTTCTCGACGAAGCTAAGTGAAGCGGGGCTGATTGCAGAGGTGCAGACCGTATCGAGCGATAAGGATGCGGCCTATCTTGCGGTGATATACCATAAATCATCGGAGGGCGAGCTGCAGCGGCTGCTGCCGCAGCTGGGCTTTTCTACAGCGGCGGTCAGCGGCGACGATGTGCCGGAGGCGGTGATTGGACGGCTGCTGGAGCGTATTGGTGTACTGGAAGGCGAAGCTGAGGCGGCTGTCGCCGGGCTGAAGGAAATGGCGAAGGACAAGGCCCGGCTTGAGGTGCTTTACGATTATTTGAGCGAGTGTATAGAGAAGGAAGCCGCGTATGCAAAGCTTGGCCGAACGGAGCACACGGTGCTGTTAAAGGGCTGGGTTCCGGCAGAGGCGGCGGACGCGGTTGTAAAAACACTGGAGGGGAAATTTGTTTGTGAGACGGAGCTTGCTTCGCCGACTGAGGAGGAAGCGTACCCGATTTTGCTGCGCAACCCGAAGGTAATACAGCCGTTCGAGTCGGTAACGGAGATGTACAGCCTGCCGGCGCCGCACTCAATGGACCCGAACAAGCTGATGGCGCCGTTTTTCTTCCTGTTTTTCGGCATGATGGTGTCCGATGCGGGCTACGGCCTTTTGCTGGCGCTAATTACGGGCTTTATCGTATGGAAATACAAACCGCAGGGACAGGCGGGCAAGCTGATGAAGCTAATCTGTTACGGCGGTGTTGCGACGATATTCTGGGGCGTGATTTTCGGCGGCTATTTCGGCGATACGATTCCGGTTGTGGTCAAAATGGCAACAGGAAAAGAGATTGTGCTTCCGAGCCTTGTGAATCCGTCGAACGACCCGATTTCGGTTTTGATTTTATCGCTGATTCTGGGGTTAATCCACCTGTTTGCCGGCATGGGCGCGAAGGCGTATCTGCTCATTAAGCGCGGGCAAATTTGGGACGCGGTGTTTGACATCGGGTTTTGGTATTTGGTACTCGGCGGAATCGGAATTTTATGTTTAGGAATGATTTTGCCCGGTACGCCGGTGATGCAAATCGGTATGTGGACGGCGGTTGCGGGCGCAGTTGGGCTGATATTAACGCAGGGGCGCGCAAAGAAGAATATTTTTGCAAAGCTAATCGGCGGAATCGGCTCGCTTTATGACATTGTAGGGTATATGAGCGACATTTTATCGTATTCAAGACTGCTCGCGCTCGGCCTTTCGACCGGCGTTGTGGCAAGCGTTGTCAACATGATGGGTTCAATGGGCGGCAACACGGTTGTCGGATGGATTATGTTTGCGCTCGTGTTTGTGATTGGACATGTATTTAACATTGCGATCAATACGCTCGGCGCGTATGTACATGCGAGCCGTCTGCAATACGTTGAGTTTTTCGGTAAGTTTTACGAGAGCGGCGGCAAGGCGTTTCAGCCTTTGGTACGCCCGCGCAAGTATGTGGAAGTTACGGACGAAATTGAGTAGGTTATGTAACGAAAAATAAAAAATGTTTCATAAATTTTAAGGAGGAACAATTATGTGGTATGAGGTACTTTTCAACGGTGGGTTTTTGGCGGTATTGGGCGGCGCGCTGGCGGTAATTTTATCCGGTATGGGCTCTGCCAAAGGCGTAGGAATTGTAGGACAGGCGGCGGCGGGCTTGCTGTCTGAAGAGCCGGACCGGTTCGGACAGACGCTGCTTTTGCAGGCACTTCCGGGCACACAGGGTATTTACGGCCTGATTGTTGCGTTCTTGGTCATGGTAAAGATTGGCCTCTTGGGCGGCGACCCGGCGACGTTTACGAACCTGACATCGACGCAGGGACTGGCAATTTTTGCGGCATGCTTGCCGATTGCAATCGTTGGTCTCGTTTCGGGTATCCATCAGGGCAAGGTTGCAGCAGCGGGCGTTAACATTATTGCAAAGCGTCCGGAGGAGCTGGCAAAGGGTATCGTTCTTTCGGCTGTCGTTGAGACGTATGCCGTACTTGCGCTTCTCGTATCAATCCTCATGGTATTTGGTATCCAGCTCTAAGATTTGGGTGCAAGCGAGGGTAATTAACCAAGAGGACAGGAGGGTAAGGAAGTGGGCGCAGAGAAAATTGTAGAAAAAATCTTGCAGGATGCAAGGGACAAGGCGCAGGAAATCACCTCCGGCGCGCAGGCGGAGGCGGGCAAAATCGTTGCAGAGGCGAACAAGGCCGCAGAAGGAAAGAAGACGGTCAGCCTTGCCGCCGGCGACAAGGAGGCCGCGCTGACAAAACAGCGTATTGTTGCGTCGGCGCACATGGAGGCCAAAAAGCTCCTGCTCCAGACGAAGCAGGACCTGCTTTCGGCGGCGTTCGACAGTGCGCTAGAAAAGATAAAAAATATGGACAATACTCAATTTGAGCGGCTGATGACGAATTTGATGATTCATTTGGTGGAAACGGGCGACGAGGTCGCCATCATCAGCGAGGCGGATAAAAAGCGGCTTAGCCCGGAGTTTTTATATTATGTAAACCGCACAATTGCAAAGGAACAGGTTCCGTGTAACGTTACGATGTCGGACGAGGTGCGCGATATTCCGTCGGGCTTTATTCTAAAACGCGGCGATGTAGAAATCAATGCGACGTTTGAGGCGCTTTTGCGCCAGAAGAAGGACGCGCTTTCGGCCGAGGTTGTAAAAATACTGTTTTAAAGGATGTGGCTGTAGGTGAGCACTGCGATAGGCAGAATAAAAGATATTGATTACGCTTACTCCGTAAGCCGAATCCACGCGGTCGAGCGCAGCCTGCTTGACCGGGGCAAAATCATGCAGATTGCGGAGGCGAAGACGGTCTCTGACGCGCTGCGCATGATTTATGACGCGGGGTACAAACACGAAGAAGATTACGAGGCATCCTTTGAAGCGGCAGTGCGGGAGGCGTATGAGTTGGTATATTCTATGGCGCCGG
>URQR01000019.1 GCA_900550065.1 uncultured Eubacteriales bacterium
AGTTATGCACGTTGTCCGTACCTCTCAATTTATCAATGGCGGATTCATCACAAAAGAGCCGAAAACCAATTCTGGCAGACGGGAACTGACACTCAGTATGGGCGTATGTGCAATACTGCAAGAATACAAGGCATGGCAAGAGGAACAAAAACAAATGATAGGCGACCAATGGATAGAAAACGACAGACTATTCACACAATGGAACGGCAAGCCGATTCACCCAGATACAATTACAGGCTGGTTTTCAAATTTTGTCGCAAAGAATAATCTTCCTAAAGTAACGCTGCACTCCCTCAGACATACAAACGCTACCTTGATGATAGCAGAGGGAACGGACATACGGACAGTTTCAAACAGATTGGGACACGCACAAACTTCTACTACATTAAATATCTATACCCATGCTTTAAAATCCCGTGATGGCATTGCGGCTGATAATTTGGATAATATACTGGGTACTGGCGCGATGTAATTTTATAAATATATTTTTCTATGATAGCCTCACTATACTAATACTAAGTTTCTTATGTATTTCAAATGGAATAATCATATGTTTGTTGCCTTGATTTTCATCCAAACGTTGTCCAAACATAAATTTTAGAAAAACACTTGACAAACATATGCTATAATCATATAATATATTTATTAAAATTTATATTTGGAAGGATGATTTGATGCCAAGACAAAAGAAAAATAATTCAGAATCTATTAATGAAAACACAGCAATAACACTAACAGCTTCTAAAAAAACTAGGCAAAGGCTATCACAGACCTTATGTCCTAGCATGAAAATTGAAGAGGCGCTCGTCGTACCCCAAGCTATAAAAGATAATTTTGCAGGACAACCTACAGCTCCGATTATGTTAGCAGAAGCATGTAATATTTCTCCATCAAGTTCAAATTGGCGAACAATAACCGGAGCCTCAATTGCTTATGGTTTAACTGAGGGCGGATACAACTCTAAAGAAATATCTCTAACGCAATTAGGGGAAAGAGTTGTGTCCCCATTAAAAGAAGGGGATGACGAATTAGCTTTAAAAGAAGCGATTCTTAGACCTAAGATATTATCTGATTTTTACAGACAATATAACAATAATAAACTTCCTAAAACAGAGATTGCATATAATGTATTACAAAACAAAGGTATTCCAAAAGATAAATTAGAATTAACTTGGGATATTTTACGAGCAAATGCTACTCGTACAAATATTTTACGAGTAATTAGAGGAAATGAATATATTTATATCGATTCTTCAGAGGTAACATCAACTGAAAATAATGAATTATCTGATGAATTTTCAGCAGAAACAAATACTGATATGAATGTTCCTGAAGAAGTTTTAGAAAAAATGAACATTCCTGCGTCTCCTAAAACTGAAATTAAAATTGGAAAAAACATAAAACCTAATATCTTTATTTCACACGGGAAAAATAACACTATAATTGTTAATCAATTAAAAGAACTTTTGACTTATGGTCAAATGAATCCCGTTGTGTCCGTAGAAACAATTCAGTTTGGCGGAGAATCCGATCTCTACCTGTTCCAGATTCTTTTAGTTTTATATGGATATCTGTGTGAGTTTCATTGTATACGCGGTAATTTGTTCACAATAGTAGCAAGTTTTTCGATGATATGAGGAACTGTGACGCAGGTATAATTCATGTAGACTTTGAAGAAATCAAATTGGACAAAGGTGTAGTTGATAAGAAATTAAACGAAAATGTCCTTATAGAAATTGGTGCCGCTATAGCATTATATAGCAAAAAGGTAATTTTATTGTGTAAAAAAGGAACCAGTCTTCCTTCTAATTTACAAGGATTATATCGTTGCGAATATGAAGGAACACAGTTAGATTATAATGCAACAATGAAATTATTAAAGACAATGCAAGAATTACGAAGTATGATGTAATCTCGCCTATTTTCGTCCGATTGGGGGGCAACTGGGGGGCAATCCGTATTTTCGGACGATTTCCACCAAGATAGCAAAAAGCCTGTAACCGTTGTGGCTACAGGCTTTCTCATTGGTTGCGGGAGGCGGATTTGAACCACCGACCTTCGGGTTATGAGCCCGACGAGCTACCGGACTGCTCCATCCCGCGTCATCTAAAGTACTTAATTAGTATAACACACAGACAGGTATTTGTAAAGAGTAAATTAAAAGTTTTTTTACAATCACAAAATACTGTCTATATTACAGTTTATACATGGTTACATTTTTTATTCTTGTTACAGACGGTTTTGGTAATTTTTCTTGACATTATTATGAAAAAACAGTATAATCAAAAGATAAATGTATCGTGTAGGAATAGCGCAATTTTCCAGATTAGAGCGCGCCTGATAGAAAGCGGACACTAACGTAATGTGTGGAGGTATCAATAAATATGGATTTCTCAACAAGCTTAAGAACGCATACCTGCGGGGAGCTAAACGCTGACAGTATTGGCCGGCGGGTTCGCCTGTGCGGATGGGTATTTAATATTCGTGACCACGGCGGGGTTATTTTTATCGACCTGCGCGACAGCTATGGCGTCACGCAGGTTGTTGTCAAGGATGATTCTGTTTTACATGAGATTTCAAAGGAAACGGTAATTGCGGTCGAAGGTGCTGTAACAAAGCGTGATGCGGACACGGTCAACCCGAAAATTTCTACGGGTGAGATTGAGATTACGGATGCGGACATCAAGGTGCTTGGCGCGGTCTACAATCCGCTGCCGTTTGAGATTGCGACTTCCACGGAAACAAAGGAGGACGTGCGCCTGAAGTACCGCTTCCTCGATTTGCGCAATGATAAGGTGCGCTCCAATATTGTAACGCGCGCGCAGATTATTTCGCACTTGCGCACAAAAATGGAGGAACACGGGTTTATGGAGGTACAGACGCCGATTCTGTCGGCTTCTTCGCCGGAGGGTGCGCGCGACTATCTCGTGCCGAGCCGCAAGTTTAAGGGGCAGTTCTACGCTCTGCCGCAGGCGCCGCAGATTTTTAAGCAGCTTTTGATGGTGTCCGGCTTTGACCGCTATTATCAGGTTGCGCCGTGCTTCCGCGACGAGGACGCGCGCGCGGACCGCTCGCCGGGCGAGTTTTACCAGCTTGACTTTGAGATGGCGTTTGCAAGCCAGGAGGACGTGTTCGCCGTTGCGGAGGACGTACTTTCCTCGACGTTTAAAAAGTTTTCCGACGCAGAGGTGGACGAGGCGCCGTTTGTACGGATCCCATATAAAGAGGCAATGCTCAAATACGGCACCGATAAGCCGGATTTGCGCAACCCGCTTGAGATTATCGACGTTTCGGACATTTTTTCGCGCGCGGACTTTGTTCCGTTCCAGAAGGCGATTGTCCGGGCGATTAACCTGCCGGGCGGCGCAAGCCAGCCGAAGAGCTTTTTTGAAAATATGCTCAAGTTTGCAACCGAAATCGGCATGAAGGGGCTCGGCTATGTCAAGTGTGACGACGAATTCAACCTTGCCGGCCCGATTGCGAAGTTTTTGCCCGACGCGGAAAAGGCGGAGCTGATCAAACAGTCCGGCCTCAAAGGCGGCGACGTGCTGTTCTTTATTTCCGACAAGCCAGAGATCGTTGCGACGCTGGCGGGCCAGATCCGCACGGAGCTGGCAAACCGTATGGGGCTGATCAAAGAAGGGCAGTTCAAGTTCTGCTTTATCGTGGACTTCCCGATGTATGAGCGTGACCCGGAAACGGGCGTGGTCGGCTTTACGCACAATCCGTTTTCCATGCCGCAGGGCGGGATGGACGCGCTTTTAAACAAGGACCCGCTCGACATTTTGGCGTACCAGTACGACATTGTGGTAAACGGGGTAGAGCTTTCGAGCGGCGCGGTGCGCAACCACGACCCGAAGATTATGGTAAAAGCGTTTGAGATTGCAGGCTATACAGAGGATACCATCAAGGAAAAATTCACATCGCTGTACAACTCGTTCCACTACGGCGCGCCGCCGCACGCGGGCATGGCGCCGGGCATTGACCGTATGGTAATGCTTTTAACAGGCGAGTCGAGCATCCGCGAGGTGATTGCGTTCCCGATGACGAGCAACGCGCAGGATCTGCTCGTCGGCGCACCGGGCGAGGTGTCGGAGCAGCAATTGCGCGAGGTACACATAAAAATCAGATAATCGGATTTAAGCGAGGCTGTCGGGCTGCCGGCGGCCTTTTGTATAGATGAATATTGTTATACCGGGAGAGAACAGCATGGATGAATATGAACTTCTCTTTCATAGAGTGATACAATTCGCGCAAAACGATATGTCGGTTCAGGCGATGGTGTTGTTTGGCTCGCGGGCGCGGACGGACAAACAGGCGGACGGCTATTCAGATTATGATATACTCTTTTTTGTAGACCATATAGACCGGTTTTTTAAAACGGACGATTGGCTGAAGGGAATTTCGGATTATTATATTTCGTTTGTGGAGGAAGCGCCGGCGCACGGGTATGCGCGCAGAGTCTTTTTTGACGATGCTATGGATATGGATTTCATTTTCTATAACGCCTCTGACGCGGAAAAGGTCACACAAAACCCAATGATACAGTCGTGGTATGGCCGGGGATACGCGGTTGTTGTCGATAAAATAGGTTACCGAGATATGGCGCGGACAAGCCAAACACAAAAAAATGGGGAAATTGAACTGACAGCGCAGTATTATCATAATTTGACACAAACTTTTTGGTTTCATGCAATTTGGGCGATGAAGAAACTATTGCGGGGCGAGATATGGACGGGCAAACGCTGTATTGACGGATACATGAAAGAACTGCTTAGAGAAATGCTGGAATACCGGGAAGCGGGCAGAAAAGGGTCGCAATATGATGTGTGGTACAGCGGCAGGTTTTTTGATACATGGGCCGGGCCGGAACTCCTATCGGGATTGAATTGTGCTTATGGCGCATATAATAGGGCGAGTTTGGAGGCCGCGCTGGCTAAGACAATGGAGTTGTTTTCCGCCGCGGCACAGGAAACGGGAAGGCTATATGGGTTTTTATATCCTGCGGGAGCGGAAGCATATGCGTTTGCGCAGGTGGAAAAGCTGATGCACAGTTAGTATGGACTTACATGAAAAATAAAACAATAGTTATAATTTTTTATATAAGGAGTGTTTTTTTATGCCAATTGTTGATATGCCGTTAGAGGAACTGAAGGTCTATCAGGGCCGCAATCCGAAGCCGGAGGGCTTTGACGCGTACTGGGACGAGGCGCTCTCTGAGATGCGCGCAGTAGACCCGCAGGTGGAACTTGTGAAGGCGGCGTTTACCGCGCCGGGGGCGGCCTGCTATGATATGTACTTTACGGGCGTAAACGGTGCGCGCATATACGCGAAGTGCCTAAAGCCTGCACACAGCAGCGGCAAAATGCCGGCAATGCTGCACTTTCACGGCTACACGGGGGCGAGCGGCGACTGGACAAGCTACTTGCCGTACGTGCTGGCGGGCTTTAGTGTGTTTGCGCTCGACTGCCGCGGGCAGGGCGGTAAGTCACAGGACGTGGGCGGTGTCGTGGGTAATACATATCATGGACACATTATTCGCGGCCTTGACGAGGAAGACCCGAACAAGCTCCTGTTCCGCGACATTTTCCTCGACACAGCACAGCTTGCTAAAATTGTGATGGAGATGGACGACATCGATGAAACGCGCGTCGGCGCATACGGCGGGAGCCAGGGCGGCGCGCTCACAATTGCGTGCTGTGCGCTTGAGCCGCGTATTTGCCGCGCTGCACCGCAGTACCCGTTCTTGTGCGACTATAAACGCGTATGGGAAATGGATTTGGCAAAGGCGGCTTATGAAGAATTAAACGAGTATTTCCGCCGCTTTGACCCGCGCCACGAGCGGGAGGAAGCAATTTTTACGCGGCTAGGTTATATTGACCTGCAATATCTTGCGCCGCGCATTCGCGCGAAGGTAATGATGGCGACCGGACTGATGGATACGACGTGCCCGCCGTCGACGCAGTTTGCCGCCTTTAATAAAATGACATGCGAGAAAAAGAGCGTAATCTACCCCGACTTTGGGCATGAAGGGTTGCCGGATTTTTCAGATATGACTTATGCGTTTATGCTGGAAATGACAACAATATAGACAAAAATGGGGCTGCTATAGCAGCCTCGTTTTTACTTGACAATCCTATGGTTATTGTGTACAATTATACTGTTATAGATTTGTCTAACTTTTCCTGAGCGGTTTACTTTCAAAGCTGCGCGGGACAGATACAGGAGGGGGCACTATGGGACTGAATTTGGCACAGAAAATCATAAAAGAACACCTCGTGAGCGGCGAGATGAAGGCGGGGAGCGAAATTTCCATCCGCATTGACCAGACGCTGACGCAGGACTCGACGGGGACGATGGCGTATTTGCAGTTTGAGGCAATGGGCATCGACCGCGTCAAAACGAAAAAGTCGGTGGCATACATTGACCACAACACCATCCAGTCCGGGTTTGAAAACGCGGACGACCATAAATACATCCAGACCGTGACGGCGAAGCACGGGATTTACTTCTCTAAGCCGGGCAACGGTATCTGCCACCAGGTGCAGCTCGAGCGGTTCGGCGTGCCGGGTATGACGCTACTCGGCAGCGACAGCCATACGCCCACGGGCGGCGGCATCGGTATGCTCGCAATTGGCGCGGGCGGGCTCGACGTTGCGGTTGCAATGGGCGGCGGTGCGTACTATCTGATGATGCCGAAGGTATGTAAGGTCAACCTGACGGGCAAGCTGCGCCCGTGGGTTGCGGCAAAGGATATTATCTTAGAGGTGCTGCGCATTTTGAGCGTAAAGGGCGGCGTCGGCAAGGTGATCGAGTACGGCGGCGACGCGCTGGCGAATTTGAGCGTACCGGAGCGCGCGACGATTACGAACATGGGCGCGGAGCTTGGCGCGACGACGTCCATCTTCCCAAGCGACGAGGTGACGCGCGAATTTATGCGTGCACAGGGGCGTGAGGACGACTGGAAGAGCCTTGCAAGCGACGCAGACGCGGTATATGACGAAGAAATTACGATTGATTTGGATAAGCTTGTTCCGCTGGCGGCGCGGCCGCATAGCCCGGACAATGTAGAAACGGTTGAGAAGATTGGGCCGATCAAGGTTGATCAGGTGGCAATCGGCTCGTGCACAAACTCGTCGTACATGGACATGATGAAGGTGGCGGCAGTCCTGAAGGGTAAGACGGTACACCCGGACGTCAGCCTTGTTATTGCACCGGGGTCGAAGCAGGTGCTCACCATGCTGGCGAAAAACGGCGCACTGGCGGACATGGTTGCGGCAGGCGCGCGTATCTTAGAGTCGGCGTGCGGCCCGTGTATCGGCATGGGGCAGTCGCCGAAGACGGACGCGGTTTCTCTGCGGACGTTTAACCGGAACTTCTACGGCAGAAGCGGAACGGCCTCTGCGCAGGTATATCTCGTCAGCCCGGAGGTCGCGGTGGCAAGCGCGCTGACCGGCGTGCTGACCGACCCGCGTACGCTGGGCGACGCACCGAAGGTGGAAATGCCGAAGGAATTTTTGATCAATGACAACATGGTGCTCGCTCCGGCTCCGGAGGGCAACGACGTCGAGGTAGTGCGCGGGCCGAACATCAAGCCGTTCCCGCTTAACACCAAAATGGCGGACACGGTGAGTGGCAAGGCGCTCATCAAGGTGGAGGACAACATCACGACTGACCATATCATGCCGTCGAACGCGAAGCTGCTCCCCTACCGCTCGAACATCCCGTATCTGTCGGAGTTCTGCCTTGTGCCGTGTGACCCGGACTTCCCCAAAAATGCGAAGGAGAACGGCGGCGGTTTTATCGTAGCTGGCTCGAACTACGGGCAGGGCAGCTCACGCGAGCATGCGGCGCTGGCTCCGCTGTATCTGGGCATTAAGGGTGTGCTGGCGAAGAGCTTTGCGCGTATCCATGCCGCAAACCTTGTCAACTCCGGCATTTTGCCGATGACGTTTGACAACGAAGCGGATTACGACACGATTGACCAGTTTGACGAGCTGGTGATCGAGGGTGCGCCGGAGCAGATCAAAGACGGCGACGTGGTCATGGTCAAGAACGTGACAAAGGGCCTGACCTACAAAATGAACATTGCGCTTTCCGACCGGCAGAAGGACATGATGCTGGCTGGCGGGCTGATCAACTATACAAGAGAGAACGCATAAGAAATCTTTTACGAAAGGGCTGGTTTTTTAGGATGGAACAGTTCAGCGAATCGACTGCAAAATTTGCCGCGCTGCTGCAAGAACAGGTAGAGCGCGTAGCAAAGATGAAGGAAACAAAAGACTTTATCGACTACAGCAAGCTTGACAAAATCGTGATTGGCGTGTGCGGCGGCGACGGCATTGGGCCGTACATCACGGCGCATGCCCAGCATATTTTAGAGTTTTTGCTCGCGGATGAAGTAAAGGCGGGCAAGGTGGAGTTTAAGGTCATTGACGGCCTGACGATTGAGAACCGCGCCGCACAGAACAAGGCCATTCCGGACGACGTGCTCGAGGAGCTCAAGAGCTGCCACGTCATCCTGAAGGGGCCGACGACAACGCCGCGCAAGGGCGACAAGTGGCCCAACATCGAGAGCGCGAACGTTGCCATGCGCAAGGAGCTCGACCTGTTTGCGAATGTGCGCCCGGTCAAGGTGCCAGAGCAGGGCATTGACTGGACGTTCTACCGGGAGAACACAGAGGGTTCTTACGCAGTCGGGAGCAAGGGCATTCACGTAAACGACGACATTGCGGTTGACTTCTGCATTACGACGACCGAGGGCAGCGAGCGGATTGCGCGCGCGGCGTTCGACTATGCGCGCAAAAATGGTAAGACACGTGTGACATGCGTGACGAAGTCGAACGTTGTCAAGACGACGGACGGCAAGTTCCTGAGCATTTGCCAGGAGGTTGCAAAAGAATATCCGGAAATCGAGTTTGACGACTGGTATATCGACATCATGACGGCGAAGCTCGTAGACCCGAAGCGGCGGACACAGTTCCAGGTTATGGTTCTGCCGAACCTGTACGGCGACATCCTGACCGACGAGGCGGCCGAGTTCCAGGGCGGCGTCGGCACGGCAGGCAGTGCGAACATCGGCAAGCGGTACGCCATGTTTGAGGCGATCCACGGCAGCGCGCCGCGTATGGTCGAGGAAGGCCGCGCTAAGTATGCCGACCCGTGCAGCATTATCCGCGCGGCGGTTATGCTCTTAAACCACATTGGCTACAGCGAGCAGGCAGACAAGCTTGAGAAGGCGCTCGACAAGTGCATGTACACAGAGAAGAAGCTTGTCCTCACCGGACGCGACACCGGCTGCACCGGCGAAGAGTTTGCAAATTATGTGATGGATACCATCAAGGCTATGTAAACACCAAATAAAAAACATTTGGGTGCAAAAACAGGCGGGAAAGTCCCGCCTGTTTTTATATTGTTCCCGTAAATGCGCCGACCTCTACGCCGGTGTAGTATTTTTTCAGAATGTCGGCATAGCCCATGCCCGTGCCGGCAAGGTAATTCGCTCCGTACTGGCTCATGCCCACGCCATGACCGTTGCCCTTCGTGTGCATGGTGACCGTATCGCCTTCATAGGAAAAATCGACATTAGTCGAGCGCAGGCCGAACATGGTGCGCCATTGAGTCCCTTTAATTGTTACGCCGCCGGTGACAAGAGTCGTAATCCCACCCGCCTCGCTGCGTGTAATGTCGCGGACGAGCTCGCCGTCGTCCCACACCGCCTCCGGGTAGGCGGCGAGCACTTTGTTTTTAAACTCCTCTATGGTCATGGTGACGCTGTCCACAAATTAGGGGGAGAGCTCCTCCCCTGCGCTCTGTACGCTGACAAGATAGGGGATGTTGCCGCCCCACACATCCTTTGCGTTTTCCGTCGTGCCGCTGCTCGTCGAGTGGAACACCGCATTGACGAGATTACCGTTGTAGGTCATTACCACGCCCATTGTCGCGTCCACACAGTCGGAAATTTTCTTCCAGTAGGTATCATAGTTTGCGCCCCATTGTTTGCGCAGCGTCTCTTCAGACAGCCACGCCTTGCAGTGTGTCGAGTCGGTACACGTCATTGCGCCGTTGTGCTCTGCCGGCGTGCCATCGCGTTTGTAGCCCTGCATTCGCGTCAGCGTGTAGCTGCGCGCGGCGACGGCCTGCGCCTTGAGCGCTTCGTCATGGAAGCTTGCCGGCATTTCCGCCGCGACCACGCCCTTTAAGTACTCGCCAAAGGGCATATCCGTCACTTCGCCCGTATCGGAGCGGAAAACAGAAATTGTCTCAAGCGGTTCTGCCACTGAGGCTTTTTCTGTTTTCGGAGACATCGTGTCTCCGCCTTGCGGAATGCCTTTGAGCGCTGTAACGAGAATATATGGAATAAATAAGATAATCAAGATATAAAGACCTAAAAGCATCAGCAGTTTCCTCAAAAAAAGTACGCCCCCAATCTATGGTGCTTCACCTATGTGTCCTACCATAATATATGAGGGCGGCTTGGATTCTTAGAACAGTTTAAAGTCCTTGTCCGATAAAAAAATGTAGCCGAGCGCAATTATGAGTGGCCAGTCGAGCTCCTCGCTGTTTTGTACCAGCAAAACAATCAGGCATAAAAGGATGATGTCGTCCGTTTCAAATCGACCGAGCAGCTTTCCGTCCTGAAAAACGCCGTCGAGCAGCGCGGCGGGTCTGCTCTGCTTTTCCCGCTCTGAAGGGGGCTTATGCTCCTGCACCGGCTGTGGCGTAATAATTTCGCCGTTTGTGTGGCTGCTTTGCCGCCGTACGCCGCCCTGCGCATGCATAGGAACACCCGAGCTCGGCGCAAACGGCCCCGTATCGTCATACTGGTAGTATTTTCTTTGCATGCGTAGTCCCCCCTATGTGCTCGTGATTCATCGGTTTCCTATAAAACATCCTTTAAATCCCCCAAAAGCGGCGCGAGGCGCATAAGCCCCAAAAGCTTAATTGCAGTGTCGACGCTCTCGCTCCGGCTTGACCGGACATATGGCTTGATTGCTTTTAAAAGATTTACGCGCGGGTCGTCCTTTTTGCTAATCTGCTGGTATGCTTGTGCGATTTTAAGCATGCTGTCCACCGGGATACCCGGCGGTATATCGGGCATCGCGCCGTCCGTTTTTCCGCCTTTTCCAAGGATAGAGCCAAGCATGTCGGCGGGAGCAGAGCCGGCCTCTTCCCCATCCCCCATAAATGCGCCCAGCAATGATTCAATTTTTTCGCCCGCGCCGGGGCTGTTTAACAGGTCTTTTAACATATCGACGGTGTTGCCCATGTCATTTGCCATTGCGTCCACCTCTATTTTTTCCCTTTTTTGAGCTGATTGAGCGCATCTGCGTTGAGCTTGCTGAGGTCAAGATTCTGCATTTTTTGCTTGACCTGCTGCGGGCTGAGGCTGCCGAGCATCTCGAGTACCTTATCCTTGTCGATGCTGTCCAGCTGCTTTTTGAGCTTTGCGCTTTCTGCGTCCGACATGCTCTTGAGCTTTTCAATTCCTTTTTTTAACGAGTCTTGATCGATAGAGGATAGAATTTTATCTGCTTTTCCCATTGGGTTATTTTTCGCCATTTTGGGTCCATTCCTTTCTATGCTTACTTAATTTGCTATGATATTATATGCCGCCATGAAATGGTAAATGCGTGTCCATATGCTATAAATTGTAATTAACTATTAATATAAAAGCTATTTACATTGCTTTAAAGTATGATATAATATACGCAGAAGCGAAGTTTCTGCGCTTAGAAGAAACCGCTGTCGGTGCACCGCACCTCCTCCCGCAAAGGCGGGAACGCGTTTTCTTCGGGTTTGTTTGCTAAAATACATACGAGCAGAGCTTTCGGTGAGATATTATTAATTGATATAGAAATCTGAATATGTGAATTGGTCATGGAGATACAAAGGAGGAACGGAAATGAAAAAGACAGTTGCACTCATAACGGCGTGCGTACTTATGCTGACATGCTGTGTATTTGCAAGCGCGGCGGGCTTCTCTGACATGGCGGGGGCCAACTGGGACTGGGCGCGTGAAACGGTGGATACTCTTGCGGAACAGGGGATTATTAAAGGGTATTCCGACGGTACATACCAGCCGAATAACAGTGTTACGAATCAGGAGGCGTTTACGCTGTTTGCCCGGATTGTGGGCGTAAATGATGCAATTAATGCGGACGCTGTTGCGGCGGCGCAGGAGGAGTATAAAGACGTTGCGGCAAAGTACAACACCTATGCGACAAAAGAGCTTTGCTATATGCTCTACCGCGGTATCTTTACGCAGGCGGAGATAGACACTTATTTAGGTGAGGCGACGAAGAATAATGAGTTAAAGCGCCATGAGGCGGCGATTTTGATTACAAAGGTAATGGACGGCGAAGACGAGGTCAAAAACACGGTGATGTATGTGTTTGACTTTACGGATGCAGATGAGATTCCGGTTGCGTCGAAGGGGTACGTTGACTTTGTGAAGAAAAAAGGAATTATGCAGGGGATGGAGGACAACAAGTTTTCCCCGAATACGAGCGTGACGCGCGCACAGGTTGCCATCATGCTGAAAAAGACGATGGATGTGATGAGTCTGTCGCATTCGAGCGGGACGATTTCTAATCTTAATACCGCTGCGAAAAGTTTTGTCTTAAACGGCAGCACATATACGGCTTCGGACAGGACCAGCGTCAACTTAGACGGAAAACATGTATCCTTTGACGCGCTCAGCAATGGCGACGACGCGATTGTAACCGTCGATTATAAGGGCCTTTGGTCGATTGACGCGCAAAAAGGCGCGGCAAAGCCGAGCGAGACGATTACGGGAATCTTTACCGGTTCGTTTACAGATACGCGCGGCACGTTCTTAAAGGTATATGACCGTGCGGTTGGTATGTCGTCGTTAAAGGAGTACCAGCTGGCGGCGAGCGATGTAAAGTTTACATACAATGGCAGCGCTGCGACGCAGGCGAGCTTTTCGCCCGACGATATGGTTACGCTGACCTTGACGGATGGGCTTGTGACGGCGGTTGCGGGTGAGTCAAAAATTTCGAACGTAACCGGCGCGTATGCGAAAGAAATTGTGTTAGACCCTGCGCCTGCGCTTAGGATTACACATGCTGACGCAAGTTATGACGGGAAGACGTATGAGGTATACAGCGGTGCATATGTATCAAGAAACGGAAAAACGTCGAGTCTGCGCTACATTTTGCCGGGTGACCGGGTAGATTTAAAGTTAGAGTATGGCACGATTATTGAAATTACTGCCACGTCGCAGTCGGGCACGGCGACGGGCACGATTCAGGAAATTACGATTGGTGAGAATACGTCCGGCATTAAGCTTGATGTGGACGGTATAACGAAGTCATACGCAATTGTGCGCGACACGGCAATTTATGTTGACGATGAAGCAGCATCGCTCTACGACTTACGCCTTGGTTTTTCCGTAACGGTGAAGATTGAAAGCGATACGGTGACTGAGCTTACGGTACGCTCTGTCACGCAGGCGGAGACGATGACGGGAACGGTCGCTGTCGTGAATGTTTCTTATGGGTTTATCAGCCTGAATGTGACGGATACGGCGGGCAATACGACAACGCATCAGGTATTTGTCAAGAGCAACGCATCAATCATTGGTGCGGACGGCGGCTCACGCAAGAGTCTTTCCGACTTACAGGTGGGCGACACCGTGCTGGTAAAAGGCTCAATGAATATGGGCGCATTTGAGGCGACCAGCGTTGTTATTTTATAAAAATTAAATGAAAAACGGTCGTGGTGACACGGCCGTTTTTTAGATGAGGTAGAGAAAAGGGGGAATATTGGTATGAAACGATTCTTGTGCATGATACTCGTAATGTTGTTGGCCGCTGGGCCGGTGTCGGGGCTGGCGTATACCAATTGGCCGGAGGAGTGGCCGGAAATGCCGGAGTCTATGGAGCCGGAGATTACAGTAAAGCTGGACGGGGAAAGGCTTTTTTTTGACCAGCAGCCGATTTGGCAGTTGGACCGTGTGATGGTTCCCATGCGGGTCATCTTTGAAGCATTAGGCTGCACTGTCGGCTGGGACGAGGGGACGCGCACCGCGGCGGCAGAGAAGGACGGCGTGGCAATTTATCTTCAAATTGACAATGAACTCATGTATCGGAACGGGGAGATGGTCGTGCTCGACGCTGTACCGTGTCAGATCGGCGATCGTACGCTTGTGCCAATTCGCGCGGTCAGCGAGGCGCTCGGCGCGAGCGTATTCTGGGAACACTATGAAAATTGCGTGGCGATTTTTTCAAGTGAGTATCGGGAAAATCCGCCCCTTAAGCTACAAACGGAATATTTGGATTGTATTGGGAAAAAGCCGGCGGAAGTGGCGGCGGCCTTTGGTCCGGTATCGGGCGTGGAGGGGCCGGTGCAGTCGGCTATGTTCCATCACCGTGACAGCGCGGGTGATGTGTGGTTTGAGTACGACGGGGCGCGGCCGGATAAAGATGGGCAGATCGTGCCGATAGACGCCGCAGCATGTATCAGTATCCGCGGCCCGCTCAGCGCGTTTCTGCCGGAAATGCCGGAACGTCTGTCCGAGGGGGAGGCTGCGCTCTACTTTGGTGAGCTGGACTTGTTGCAGCATGTTACATTCCTTGGTCAGGAGGCGCTCGTACATGCGGGAGATAAGTACATGAGTACGAAGGAGAAGTACTCGGTCTATATCACCGGAATAGATGACGGAAACGGTGTGTATCGGGATTCTTTGGTGTGGTTTTACATTACGGATAGCTACTATCTTGATATAATGTTCTAATAAAAGCAGCGGCATATGCCGCTGCTTTATTTTTTTACCACAATCGATTCCCCTTCCAGCCCTGTGACCGCGCCACCCGCCGTGCGCACAGCCTCCAAGTAACAGAGTGCTTCGGCTGTGATTTGCGCACCGGGGACGAAGCACGGGATACCGGGGGGGTAGACACTGACCGTCGCAGCGCTGACGCGCCCTATGCTGTCGGATAGGGGAATACACACCGTATCAGAAAAAAAGGCGGCGTTCATGTCCTGTACCATCCAAATCTGCGGCAGAGGCGGCAATACCGGCTGTGTCCCGCGCGCTGGGGCGGCCTCTGCAACAACGCAGCGCAGGGCGCACACAAGTGCGTCCGCATCCACCTGCGCCGTGAGTGGGCCAATAATGCAGACGATGTTGTACAAATCTGCCATTTCTACATCAATCCCATATTTTTTATCCAACATATCTGCCGCAGCATAACCCGACAGTGCATAGGCGGAGACGTTGACCACAAGCCGGGTCAGGTCGCCGCCGTCCGGTAGGCAGCGCAGATTTGTGTCCTGTTCCAGCACGTCTTTTATGAATTTTGTAAGTTTCACCGCACGAGAAAATAGGGCATCCCCCTCCGCCGCCATTTTGGCACATACAAGGTCGGCGGCGCATAGCAAAAGGTACGACGGGCTTGTCGTATGCACCATATTGATACACGCTTTCACGCGTGGGAAGCTGACCCTTTCCGTTTTGTGCAGCAAAAGCGCGGTCTGTGTTGGCGCGCCAAGTGTTTTGTGCAGCGAAAGGACGCATAGGTCGGCGCCGTCCTCCGTTGGAATGTTAGGTAGCTTATCGCAAAACGTAAAATGCGGCCCGTGGGCACAGTCAGCCAGTAAGGCCATGTTATGCCGGTGCGCGATGTCCGCTATCGCCGCAACATCGGAGCAAATACCGTAGTACGTCGGCGTCGTAATAAGAACTGCTTTTGCGTGCGGGTTTTCTTCGGCTGTGTGCCGCAGGCTGCTGAGCTCCACCTCTCCCGGAATCGAAAAGCCGTCTAACAGTGTCCGTTCGAAAAAAACAGGCTGAAAGCCGTACAGCGTGCAGGCGTTGAGCACGCTTTGGTGAACGCAGCGGTCAACCAGCACGGTGTCGCCGCGCCGCAGACAGGCAAGCAGCATAGCATGCAGGCCCGCACTGCTGCCGCCGACCAGCAGGTGGGCGTTGTCCGCCCCGAACAGGCGCGCCATATTTTGATGTGTCTGTGCGATAGGGCCCGTCGGATGGGCGAGGTTGTCTGTCGCGTCCAACTCGGTTAGGTCGAGCTGTAAAAACATCTCCCTGACTTGCGGATCAAATAGCATGCCCCCGCCGTGTACGGGCATATGAAAGGATATGCGCTGCTCGCGCGCAAAGCCCGCAATTGTATTGTATAGGATTGGTTCGTAGTTCAATGGCTTCACCTCAAAAAATCATAAAAAGAAATAAAAATAATGCAAATACAAAGCACAAAAATTATTGTATTCTAATCATATCACAGCAATACTGTAAAGTAAATAGATTGCGGTAAAGGAGATTGTAAGGATGGGAGCAATAAAAGCAATTGTAATCGGCGCAGGGAACCGGGGCGCGAACGCGTATCCGCCGTATGCACTCCGCCACCCGGACGAGCTTGAAATCGTGGGCGTAGCAGAGCCGGACGCCGTTCGCCGGGAGCAGTTTAAAAGGACATATCAATTAAAAGACGAGGACTGCTATGAAAGCTATGAGCAAATACTTGCTAAGGATAAACTGGCGGATCTTGCAATGATTTGTACGGGAGATGATATACATATCCAGCCGCTTGAACTAGCGGTGGAAAAAGGGTATCATGTCCTGCTGGAAAAGCCAATGGCGCCGAATATAGCGGACAATGTAAAAATTTATAACATCGCGAAGGATTACGACAAAATCATCAGCGTAGGGCACGTGCTGCGCTATACGCCGTTTTTTAAAAAGCTTAAGGAGTTGCTGGACGCGGGTACAATTGGACGCGTAATGAGTATCCAGCACAATGAAAACGTCGGCTTTTGGCATCAGGCGCATTCTTTTGTACGCGGCGTATTTCGCAAAACGCCGGAGAGTGCGCCGATGATTTTAGCAAAGTGCTGCCATGACATGGATATTCTGCTCTACATCACGGGAAAGAATTGTAAAAAGGTTGCTTCCTTCGGCGCACTCTCGCACTTTACGAGAGAGAACCAGCCGGAGGGCGCGGCGGAACGCTGTATAAACTGCAAGGTAGCGGACGGCTGTCCCTATGACGCGGTGCGCCATTACACAGGCGCAGCAGGCGCAAGTGAATTTACCTTGTTTCCATTGGGCTGTAACAAAGCTTCCAGCGAGGCTGAAATTATCGAGGCGCTCAAGACGCACCGGCTCGGCAGATGTGTTTACGCTTGCGACAACAATGTCGTGGACCATCAGGTCGTTGGTATGGAGTTTGACGATGACATTACGGTGGCGTTTACAATGAGCGCCTTTACAAACGAATGCACGCGCACAATTAAAGTTATGGGGACACATGGCGAGATTGGCGCAAATATGGAGAAAAATTTAATTGAAGTAAAGGATTTTACAACGGGAAATGTTACCCGGATTCAGTTAAGCGATACGATATCCGGGCACGGCGGCGGCGACGACGGACTGATGAAAAATTTATTGCGCGCAATTCGCGGCGAGGAGGAATGTATGACGGCGGCGACAATCTCGCTCCAGTCACACATGATGGCGTTTGCGGCGGAGGAATCGCGTAAGAACAGTACGGTGGTCGATTTAAAGGCATTTACGGAGCGGTACGGCGCGTAAGGCTATCAAATAAATAAAAAACGGCGGCCCGGTTGGCTTCATATGAAACCAACCGGGCTTTTAGCTGTTTTTATAAGCAATTATTTCTTGTAAGAGGCCAAGCAGACGCTTCTGTTCTTTTATATTCTGTGCCGCAAGCAGGTCGTAGGCCGCAAGCGGGTAGTCGTCTTCTGCCGCTTCCGGCCCAATTTTCTCAAATATTTTCCAGAGCGGGGCCCGCAGGGCGGCCGCCACCTTTTCAAGGCTCTCTACAGTAATATTTTTTTCGCCGCGCTCAATCTGTCCGATATAAGTGGGGTGAACGCCCGCCAGCTCGGCGAGTCTTTCCTGGCTTAAGCCTTGCTGCATCCGAAAATTACGGATGCGTTGGCCTAATGTAATAGCAATTTTGCTGATTTGAATCACATCCCTTCCAGATATAGTCTATAAATATGCAATAAAAAAATACACAGACTATTGATATTTGTTTGTGAATGATATATACTATAAATATTGATAAAATAAAACAATATACTATAAATATCGACAAGGGATGAAATGCTATGCGAAGAAACGGTGCAACTGTGATGTTGGTCGCGTTTTATAATAAAAAAGCGCTTGGTGTGCGCTATCTGGAAACGGCTTTGAAG
>URQR01000020.1 GCA_900550065.1 uncultured Eubacteriales bacterium
CGGGCGACTTGGTTCCCATCCGCATCCGTGGTATAGATTTCATACTCGCGCAGGTATGCCTTGAAGCCCAGCAGGTCGTCCGCTGTGACCAGCGCGAGGTGAGTGGCCGTAAAGTCCTCGAGCCGCTCTACCTTTGGGAAGCGGTACAACTGCAAAAACGTCAAAAACACCTTTATGTCGATGCTGTACGCAATCTGTGTGTTAACGCTTTCTCCGTCGTAATAGCTCTGGATATAGGTAAATACAAAATCGGGCAGCTCCGAAAGGCGCTGCCGCAAATAGCTCTGTTTTGACATACTTCCACCTCCAAAGGACACGCTTTTCCCGTTATACTTCGCGGTAGGCCGCGCGTCCGGCCTCGTAGGCATTGTTGCCCACGCAGTCGATGACCACCGTCGCACTCAGGTTCTCCACCGTCAGCTTCACAATCGCTTCCGCGCCCAAATCCTCGTACGCCACCGGCTCGGCCGCCTTCACGCTTTTGGCAATCAGCGCGCCTGCGCCGCCGATTGCGGCAAAGTAGACCGCGCAGTTTTTCTGCATGGATGCGACCACCTCTGCGCTGCGCTCGCCTTTGCCAAGCATTCCAGTCAATCCGAGGTCCAAAAGCGCGGGCGTATATGCGTCCACGCGCCCGCTCGTCGTCGGCCCGCACGAGCCAATCACCGCGCCCGGTTTCGCGGGCGCAGGGCCGGCGTAGTAAATAATTTTATCCTTCACGTCAAACGGCAGAGGCTCCCCCGCCGCCAGCGCCTCAATCATACGCTTATGCGCCGCGTCGCGCGCAGTATAGATTTCTCCCGTAATCAGCACCCGCTCGCCCGCTTTGAGCGTCTTTACAACGTCCTTCGTGAGCGGTGTTGTAATTTGTTTTGCCATGTCTATCCTTCCAATCCTTCACCCTCAATTAGCTCACAGACCGAGCCGAGGATATATTCCGCATGTTCCGACTCAAAATAACTCCGCGCCTTCTCGCCGGATACGCCCGTCAGCACGGCCAAAAAGTCCATCCCGCCGTCATGCGCCGCCAAAATATCCGCGCCCGCGTCGCCCACAACAAGCGTCCGCCTGAGTTGCTCCCTGTCGTAACTGCCCGCCACAAGCTGCCGTGCAGTAGCCGCCGCGCCAAACGTCCCTTTCAGAAACATGAACGGGTGCGGCTTTGTCAGCACCGCGCCGGGCACGGCGCGCTCGCCCGCCTCCACCTCGTCATAGGTGACAATACGTTCCGAATCAAACAGGCCAAGCAGCCCCCAGCGCGTCAGCGGTGTTATGATCTCATAACGCGGCCGCCCGGAACCAACACCGAGCGTCTTCCCCCCCGCTTTAAGCGCGGACAGCACCTGCCGCGTCTGCGCAATCGGAAACAGCGGCGCCTCGCTCTCAATCAGACCGGGTATGCCATCCTCCCCGCGGTAGAGCGACTGGAACACGTCCACAACCGTATGCCAAACCGGGCCGCTGCGCCGGCAAACGTCAAAGCTTTGCCCAGTCGCCGTATGCAGCCGCTGTGCAAGCGCGTCATAGTCGTTTAAAATATTGTCACCAAGCGTACACAGATACGCATACGCCTTTTCATAGCTTCCCTCTGACAAAACGGCGCACAACGTCACATACGCCAAGTCCCAGTTGCTGTTGACGCCCTTGTCCTTTAACAGCGCAATCACGCTGTCGTCTAAAAAGACCTCTCTGCGAATTTGCGCCCGCGCCGCAAGCATGGCGCTGCGGTTAACCTGCTCCGTGCCAAAATGCGCCTTGGAATGGCGCATTTCATACACCGTCAGTGCGGCGCACGTCCAGTACGCCTGCTCGCTTGTAATCACGCCGTCCATGTCAAACAAAAGAAGGTCATAGTTGTCCAAAAATGGTTTCAGCCGTATCATAGTTCCCCCAAATAGCGGTTTATTCTTCTATATTACAATAAGTTCTTTTTCATGCAGACCGAATCCGGCATATCCACATACGGCCCGTAATTTGGAATCGTCTCATAGCCGATAGCGCGGTATAAAGCCATAGCCGCGACAAGCGGCTCGCCGGATTCCAAAACAAGATAGGAAAAGCCTTTGCACCGTGCCGCATTTTCCAAACAATCCATCAACCTTTTCGATAAGCCGTATCCCCGGTATTCGTCACGGATAAAAACGCGCTTTACTTCAGCGCATTCCGCATCATGCCACTTAAACCCGGCACACCCAATCGCCTTATCCGCATCATACATAACGACGACATCACGGATGTCATCAACGGCATTATAAGGAACATATTGCGCGCGGTTTTTCTTCCCGCCTACTATCTCGTTTAAAAAATCGTCTAACGCATGGCACAGAAAAATAAAATCTATATTGTGTCCATCGGTATACTCAAACCGTATCTCCAATTATTCCACCTCTACCGTGAAGCCGACCCGTCCGGCAACGCCGCTCGTCCGGCCCTTCTTCTCCGGGTCAAGGCCGAGCGCCTCGCCGAGCGCAATCCCGAACGCGCGATACGCCGCCTCCCAAATGTGGTGCGAATTTTCACCCTTTTCAATATCTAAGTGCACCGTCGCGCGCGCACCTTGGGCAAAGCCATCCAAAAACACCTGCAAATCCTCCGCGTGCATATCCTCTGCATACGCGGGAAGCGCCACCTTGCTTGTAAAGCCAAAGTACGAGCGCGACTCAAAGCTCATCACGCACTCCGCCTTCGCCTCGTCAATGATTCCCACGCCAAAGCCATACGAATTCACGCCCTCGTCGATTGCGCGGTCAATGTATTCCGCCACCGCACGCCCAAGCGCAATCCCTAAATCCTCGCAAATCACATGTGCGAGGTTGAACTTGTCGAGCTTGACGCTGACCTCCACATTAAACCCACTGCGCCACGCAATATGCTCAATCATGTGGTTTAAAAAGATGAGCGGTGTGTCAATCTTTTTCCGGTAGTCGCCCGCCAGCGGCGGTGGCGACAATCTTACCATCATTTCCGACTCCGTCGTTTTCCGCGTCACTGTTATCGTTTGCAAGGCATACGCCCCCTTATTCTAAAAATTAATTATATCAGTCCTCGATTTTGCGTTCCGTCACCGCGAGCCGATGCGTGTCAAAGCCCTCAACCCGTGCAATCTCCGCCGCATAGCCGCGCACGCGCGCAAAGCCCTCCTTTGTCACATAGCCAATCGACGACCGCTTCAAAAAGTCAAACACGGATACGCTGCTGTACGTCTTGGCAAAACCGCCCGTCGGCAAAATCGCGTTTGGGCCGAGCACAAAGTTGCAAAGCGTCACCGGTGCATACTCGCCCAGCAGGATTTCGCCCGCATTTTTGATTTTCGGCAAAATGTCGAACGGGTTTTTACACATCACTTCCATATGCTCCGGCGCATACTCGTTGACAAACGCAATCGATTCCTCCAAAGAATCGGTCAAAATAATCCCGCCATAGGTTGAATAGTTCGTTTCGATAAAGGAACGGCGCTTTTCGCTGATTTTTTCAAGCTGCGCCTTCATAATCGGCACAACCGCCTTCGCCAGCTCCTCCGAATGCGTTACTAACAGCGCCGCTGAGTCCGGCCCATGCTCCGCCTCAATCATCCAGTCAAGCGCCGCTTTGTGCGCATCTGCATGCTCGTCCGCCAAAATAATGCACTCGCTCGGCCCCGCCGGAAGTCCCGCGTCAATGTAGTTCGCCAGCACGCGCTTCGCCGCCGTCGCATAGCTGTTGCCGGGGCCAATGATCTTGTGGCACTTCGGAATCGTTTCCGTCCCGTACGCCACTGATGCAACGGCCTGAATCCCACCGACTTTATAGATTTCCGTGATGCCGATAATTTTCGCCGCCGCCAGTATCGCATCGTCCACGCCGCCCTGCTCGTTCGGCGGGGTTACAACGACAATTTTCTCCACACCGGCGACCACCGCCGGTACGCCGAGCATCAGCAGAACCGATGGGAAGCTCCCCTTCCCGCGCGGCACGTACAGGCACACATCGACGATTGGTGTCGTCTTTTCGCCGACCATCAGCCCCTCGTCCACATTTGTGAACCACATCTCCTCCGGGAGCTGCTTTTCGTGGAAATCGTGAATATTTTTCGCCGCATACTCGATCGCCTCGCGCGTTTTCGGATCGCATGCCGCGTAGCCTGCCTCAATTTCCTCCGCTGTCACTTTCATATGTGCCGCATCAAGCTTTACATGGTCAAACTTTTCCGTATACGCAAGCACAGCCGCATCGCCGCGCACGCGTATATCGTCCGACACCTCTTTGGCAACCTTCATCTGCTCGGAAATATCCAATTCCGCACGCTTTAGGATAAACTGCTTTTTCTCCTCGCTCATTTCTGACAGCTTAAAAATATTCATTCGATATCCATCCTTTATGTATTGATTTTATCTATAAGTTGTATCAAAATCCTAATGATAGTATATTATATCATTTTTTCCGCGCTGCCGCAAGAGCAAAGACATAAAAATAAGGGCGGTATACCCGCCCTTTTCTTATGCTTATTTGCCTGTTTTGTTCCCTGTAATCTGCGAAATTCCCGGTGGCAGCGGTACGCCAAGCGCACTCAGATTTTCCACCACTGAAACAAGCTCCGTATACACGTAATACGCGACGATGCCGTTTGCAATCAAAAATTTCGTATCTCCGAACAAATGGCTCAGCCCAATTCCGAGGACCGCTACCGCAACCATGCCGCATTTTTTGAAGCCGCCGTCGCGTAGCTTCGAGCTCGACACCTGATGATCCGTCTTATACGCCTTTGCAATTCCTGTTGCAAAATCACAGAGCATCAACAGGCCAAGCGCATACCACAGCAGGTTAATATTAACTTGAAAGCCTTGAAACAGGCCCATTAATTCTTCCATTTTTGCCCCTTCTCTCCCGCTTTATCAGAAAATGATGCGGGAGGCCGCAACTCCTCCCGCAATGCATTTCTTTTAATAATCGCCTGTCAGCTTCATCCGTTCTGTTTCCGCTTTATAGGCGCTTGTATCAGCGTTTTGCTTTGATACTTGATACTGCAAATATTTCAGATTCGCGTTGTTTGCCGAATTTGCCGCTGAGTTTGCCGCGCGTGCGGCTGACGTCGCCGCGTTTTTTGCCGATACCGTATATTTTAGATAGCTCGTATCCGCGTTTTTCTGTGCAACGACGTAATTCCAATACGTTGTCCCCACCGGCACGCCGAGCACAGAGGCCATTTCCTCTGTCTGTACGTTCCCGATTCCTTTAAACAGGTTGTACGCACGCTCAAACTGGTCCTGCTGCTGTTCGTTTTCAAACTTACGCTCCGCGAGGCTGTTTTCATAGGCGCGCTGTTCCTCGGCGCTGTCGAACTTCATCACATCCATATTCTGCGAGAACAGCATGTCCTCATAGTCCGCCGTCGTCGCGCCGACAGAAAGCCCCAACGTCTGCGCCTGTGCTTCATCCGTCACAACGCCCGTCAGCTTAAAGCGGCTCAGCGCACGTTCATACTCTTCCGCCGCTGCTTTCTGCTGCGCCTCCGCGCTGTAACGCTGTTCCTCGAGCCGGCTTTGGTCGACCTTGTAGTTATATTCGCGGTCTGCATTGCGTTGTGAAAGCGTATCACGCGTGTAGTCGGAGGAAATCTGTGACAGCGCGTCGTTGTACGACTGGTATGCGCTGTTCTGATTTTCCAGATACTGCCCTGCCAGCGCCCCGACCGCCGCGCTCTGATTCCGATAGGAATCGTAGACATTATTTTGATACGCCGTCGTCTGCATCATGCGGCTCGTCTCGCCAAAGCCACTTGACGCATTGTTGGAAATTCCGCGTCCAAGCCCCTGCGAAGCAAGCACTTCCTCATTGCCGAGATTGCTGCGCTGATAGGCAGAGTACAACCCCCGCCTTGCGTCGGCATAGGCCGACTGTGTGCTCGAAACGCCAGACCAGTACGCGTTCGTGTTTTGCTGTGCGGCCATCGCAAGGTTTTCTGCCGCCAAATCCCGGCGTGCCTCATACAGCATGTCCAATTCTTCCGTATTCACAGGCGCATACTTCTCTATATAACTGTTTGCTGCCTGTGCTACCGCATCGTTTGCATAGTTCGCAAGCTGCGGGTTTTCACTTATTTTTTTGTTGCGTTGCGCCATCAGGTACGATACCATAGCAGGGTCTGCCCGCTCGTCAATCGCCTTTTGGATAGACTGCGCAATATCGTTTGGGTCATACTCATAAAAGCTCATCGTTCATCTGCCCCTTCTTTTGTAATTGCAGCGCCCCGGCGGCGCATTCACCGCCGGATCACTGTCTGTTTATCATTACCATTTTTTAATTTAGTCGCGCACACGCAAATACTGTAGTCCTTTCCGTGCAAGCCAATATAGTCTTCCATCCGGTTCTTCCCGCATCTGCGCCTCCATGCCGTCCATATCAAGCACAATCCCACGAAAATTCAAGTCCCATACAATTTCGTGTATCTCCGTATATTCCTCCAGTTCCTGTTTGACAGAGCCTTCATGCGTACGGATATATTGGACAAGCTTACGCCCGAGCCAGTACAGACGTCCGTCCGTATCCGCGCTCATTTCCTCCACCATACCGTCGGAGTCCAATACGATTCCACGGTGTGCCAGCTCCCATACAATATCGTTTACCTCTGTGTACTCCTCGATATTCGCCCCGCTTACCGCACTGATAAAAGCTTCCCACGCCTGCGCATTGAGCACATATGGGGCTGGACATGTTTTGTGTGTCACGTCATAGTGACGGATGATGTGGTCTGTGTCAATTCCGTACTTCTCCATCAATTCCCGCGTCAGTTCAATTGCCTTCGTCACGGTTATCTCGTCAAAATACCAAACGCCGTTCGCATTTTTATGCGTACACATCTCGATCCCGATTGCATTATCGTTGCGGCACTCCGGATGATAGTACTTACCGCCCGGGTCATGGCCACAGTGCCACGCACAGTCTTTTGGGTCTACACTTTGGTATACTGCGCCGTTTTCGCTCGCGTGCCCAACATAAAAGTGCGCGCTTGCGCCCACATCGGATGAACCGTAATATTTCACATTATCGAGCGCGCTGCCCGTCGCGCCGACATAGTGAATGACTATATACTTTATCGTATCGCGCCGCCCCTTACGATAGTTACGCGGATCGCACGGATGATCTGTATTGATGTTCATCTCTGTACCTCCTAACATTTATGTTTTAGATAATTAGGTATATATTGCTCTCGTTTATAGTTTATGCCAGAAGGCCATATTATGTGTTTAAAAATTACGGTGTTGCCGGATTCCACGCGCCCCATTCACCATAGCTTTTGTACCGCCGTGTCATGCCTTGATGGCCGAGCTTAAGCTGCATCCCAAAGAACCCACCTTCCAGCGATGTCAGTACAAAATAACCTACAATGCCCGGTCCATCGGCGTTTCGCACTACTGTCAGACCGTTCGGCAAGTTGTCTAAATTAGTCGTCTCGTTTAGGTCTGCGTCCACGGTCGGCGAGATGTAATTGATTAAGTTTTGACTCGTCGGAGCAGTTGTCACGCTGTCGAGCGCTTCCTTATTGGTGTGCTCGTGGGCCTTTGGCGCAATCTCATTCGTCACGTCGTTTTGCAGAATATTCAGGTCGGTGTAAAACACATCGAGGTCATTTTGCAGTGCAGATATGATTTCATGTTCTTCTGTCGTGAAGGCGGCCGTCGTTTCGTCAAGCACGGACGCGTTGGCGTGCGTATGGGCCTTTGGGGCAATAGCATCTACCGCCGTCTTATCCGCTTTTGTGTCAAGCGCAGCATACACCGCCGCGCCGTCGGCCTTGTCATATAGGGCACCGTCCACGTAGCTTTTGTCAGCCTTCTGCGCCATTTCCGCATCGCTGGTGAAGCGCTTCGACGCCGTTGTACTAATCATGTCCGCACTGTGCGACGCCGGGTGAACGTAGTTGTTTGCGCCCGCCGCTACGCCGGACAGCTTGGTTTTTTCGGCGGCGGTGTAGGCGGCGGTGGTGGCGTCGAGCACGGACGCGTTGGCGTGCGTGTGGCTTTTCGCCTTTTCCGCATCCGTATAATCATTTGTGGAAAGTCCCTTTCCGGCCTCTTTGTCTACTTTTCCCGCTATCGCCGCCTCATCCGCCAGCACACTGTCTATGATACCGTTTACACTCGTTTTCAGTTCGTCCGTACTGTTTGAGTCGAACCACGCCTTCAGCTCGTCCGCCCCCATTTGCGGCGTATCCGCCAGCGCGGTCACCGGCTTTTTAAATCCGGTAATTTTGTATTCCTCTATTCCCATATTCGTTCACTCCTTTTCTCACTTCACGTACTTACCCATCCGGTATTTTACGCTCACCGCCAAAAAGCCGAACGGCTCGCCCGGTGTATCGTTGACCAACCGCAGTCCAAACACATATACCTTTTTTACCTTCACACCTGTCGCAAATACGAACGGCGCCGCAATCGTCCGGAACGTAAAGCGCGAAAAATCAACGTCGTCAAACGAGAACAAATCAATGTTTTCTCCTAAAACCCAGTCTCGGTAGTCCTCGTTCGTGTTGTAATATACTTTCACGCTGCTGCGCCCATATGGCATACAAGTGATGTAGCAGTTGCGCACCGTCTTGTAGTTCGTGTACGAGCCCAGCACGGTCCGAGGAATCTCCCACACCGCTTCAATGGCGCGCGCGCTGTCAAGGCTTCCGTCCACTGCCACGTCGTCATAATATGCGTTTTCCTCCGATTCATCCATGAACCGGTACACCGTCCCCTGTTCCGTCCCGAGGTAGAGCCCGTTTTCCCCTGCCCATACGCAGCGCACCTCCGGCAGAGCGTCAAAGTACGACCACACGCACCCATTTTCCACGTCGCATACGTATGCATGGTCTCCAATAAACACGTAATAGCGTCCGCCCGCCGCCGCACAAACCGCCTCCTTCAGCGTTTCACCTAAAAGCCGCCCGTTTACACGCCGCGAGATGCTTTCTGTATTGTTTTGGTTTTCTACGTTTGTTCCGCTTATGGCAAATACGCCGTCCGGCCCAATGTAGAGCGGTACACCGCCTACGTTTTTAAACGAGCTCACAGACGATGCGCCGTAGGATATATTGCCCTGTTTCACCGCAAATATGGGGACTACACTGCCCGCGGCGTTCTCTTTTAACGCAAACGTGCGCAAGTACTGCGCGCTGTCGCCCCCTTTGCCGTCCTTTACGATAATCATGCTCCCGTATAACTTGTGGTAGCCCACGATTGCTGAGTCCTGCGCCCCAACGTCCGTATATCCCGTATCTGGGAAGTAGCTTGCGTCATAAAGTCCGCTGGCAAAGTCACGCGCAGGGTATTTCTCGTTTCCGCTCACAAATACACGCGTGTCATTGCTCCCGCCGTAGAGCGCGCCGATACTGCAATTGTCTATCACATCGCTTTCCCCGTCTGTCAGCATGTACGTCACGCTGATTACGCACTCCGTATTGGCGCTCACAACCACGCTGCTGTCAAGATCGACAAATTCCGCTCTGTATGTGTAGACTACCTGTTTATCTTCATGACTTGTATACATTTGTATCGGCACGCCGTCAATATAGACGCCCGTCACAAATCCATCTCCCTCCGGGCTTAGATGCAGTCGCATCCCCTTAACGCCGGTTCCCTGCCAAAAGCCTGTCGGCCGGTAAAAATCAATTCGGCGCAGCCCGGATGCCAAATTCACACTTTCCAGTACTTCGCCCGTATAGGCCTCATAGTTTGTCGTCACTTTTCCGTTTTCATCAATCACGTCTCCGCCAATCTCATTTACGGGCAGCGGCTGACGTCCCGTTACAACCGTCGGTGCGTACACAAAATTGTTATACTCAACAATCACATACGGCTCGCAGTAGTATTGCACCTCGTCAGTAAGCGGCGGACGCGTCAGCTCTACGGACAGGCCTTTTTCGTCCGATACTACATTGTATTGCCGCTCGTCGACGCGGAAATATTGCTTTGTGCCGTCGGAGTTTGTTTCCGCCATATATAACGACACGACGCGCATCCTGCTTTTTAGCTCCGGGGGCGCGACATAGAGCCGGTGCGGGTAGTTTGTCTCGCGGAAGCGGTATGTATCAAGAGCAAAGCCTATCTTTTTGTAGGTATTGTGCGCGCAGTAGTCGTGACGTTCGCCGTCCAAATTTGCAGCAGACGGCCCACTCGAGCGCGAGCGGCCCGAGATAATCAGCGGCGCGTCCGCTTCTATGTTCTCAGCGCTGGCTTGGCTTACGAAACCGTAGCACAGCGTGCTAGTGATATCGTCGTAACCGATTTTGATATAGCCCGCACCTATGATATAGAGCGCGCCGCCGATGGAAAAAGAGCGGCTCTTTTTGTCCGCGAGGCCTGTAAGAAGCAGACCGCCGAGTACAATCTGTTTGTCTGCGCCAAAAGAAAAGCGGTAAAGCTTTGTCCCGATGTGGATAAAGTGATATGTCTGGTTATTGTCCGGGCAATTGTACTCGAAAATACCGTTTATCTTGCCGTCAGAGCCGGTGGCGCCGGGTTCAAAAACGCGTCGGGTGCCGGTGCGTTTTTCGACGTAGCCGTTGCGGTTTTGGAGCATGTTTTTCGTGTCGGGCGAGAAGGAGGATTCGACCTTTGAGGCCTCTGTCGTGAAGTCTGCCCCCGCGAAGGCCGAAATTGTGTATTGTTGGTCGCCGGGCGGCGACTGAAATTGTAGTGCCATATCACACGCCTCCTTTATTGATAGTAATTCTGAATACTCGAATAGTTCACTACGTGATAGGTCCTTTTTAGTTCTTCAAACTGTGCCCCCATCGCATTCGACATCGACCGGTCGTCGTCTGCGCAAAACAGCGCCGCCAGACCATACGCCAGACAGCCACTCACAAAATTTTCATCATAGGGAATCACATCGTCGAATCCCTCGACAGTTCCTGCTGCTGCAAGCGTCTGCTTCCCTTTTGATTCCCGAATTGCGTTTTCAGTGGAAAGGCACTGCGCCAGAAGCTGGTTAATGAGCGGGATACAATTCCGCTTAAAAACGCGTGCACGCGCCTCGTCCTCGCCAAGCAGTGCAAGCGTACGCTTAAAAAGCTCATTTACTTTCAAATTTTATCACCTCCGGATAATGGTAGAAAAGGCGGGCGAAATGCCCGCCCCGATTTCTATCGTTTGCCTATTACGCCTGTGCAACAGCAGAAGTAAACATCCCATCTTTGACCGCATAAACGCGAATCGTCTCCCCCGCCGGAACCGTGACAGCCGCCGCGTATTTTTCCGCGTTTTCGCTGTAGCGCGGATCTGTTCCGTCAAGCGTGTAGAAAATCTGTGCGCCGCTCGTGGTACATGCTACCGTGGCGGAATTTGAACTCTTCGTAATTGTAGGTGTTGCAACAACCTTGTCCTGTGCGACCGCCGCATAAACGCCCATGCATCTTGCGCCGATGACGAACGCGTCGTAGTTGTTGCGTCCTTCCAACAGTGCGCCGGAAATACCCGGCGGGTCCTGATGTACCTTTGCGTCGCGAATCTTGTACGGCAGAATAACCGCATCCTTATGCGCTAAAAGGAAGAACACCCCCTCCGGCAGATAGCTCGCCGGAACCTTTACGATTTTTGCGCCGAACACATCGCCGACGATTCCCTTTGCCAGCGCCTCTGCGCCGAGTGACTCGATACCCAAAAACTCTGTCGACTGGCGAATCAGGCTGTACATCTCGCCTGTTACATAAAGGTAGCGGTTTTCCTGCGGCACACATGCGTCGTCAAGCACCTTGCACGCATCGCCGATATCCGCAATAATTGTTGTTTTTGTCGGCTTTGTAATACCCGCAACCGTGCCGGCCAGCGCGCAGTAGCGCGAAAGCGCGTACTTGTCCACCATCGGCACAACCTTTTCGTTCGTCTGAAGCTTAAGCATCTTACCCGCATTTTTAACAAGCATCTGCTCATTGTTGTTACCCTTATCAATAATGATAGAGTAGCTCTTGTCCTGCGTCATGGTCAGCTCCTGTACCGTATCCGCCATCTCGACAGGCGTGCCGAAGCGGTTCGTGCCATCGCGCGTATAGTCGACCGGTTCTACCGTCTGAGGCGTATAGATTTTGACCGTCTTCACACCGCTGAAGTCCCACTCGCTCGATGTTTTGTCCGCTACAAGCGAACCCACCGTATACATCCCTGCAATTTTGTCCGAATATTTTGCCGCTAAATTGATTGCCATAGTTTTTTCCTCCTGTAAAATCAAATTATTGCGCGCCAGTGCGTCAGCCCAACAGCCCCTCTAAAAACGGGTCCGGCGCCTCGCCCGGCGCATTGCCGATCGCGCTTCCCGCGCTCCGGCTCCTGCCCTCTGCGTTCTGCTTTTCAAGCAGGATGTCCCTGCGCAGCCGCTCGTTTTCACACATCGCATATGCGGAAATCAAATCCATTCCTCCGCGATATAGTTCCCATGCGCGTAGCGGGATACTGCCCGGGTCGACGTCCGGATACGTGCGGATAAAGTCGTAAAACGGCTTTTTCCGCTCCGCTTTGAGGCGTTCGCCTTCCAGCGCGTCCTCTAAATCCGTCATATAGAGCGCATCCTTTTCCCGGATACCGCGGCGAATTAGGTTTTCGACACGGCTGCGCCTGCGAAGCTTTTTTTGCTCTGCCAAATACCCTTCTGGGCTAAGGCCGCTCTTCCGAGCGTCCCCGAGCACCTCCTGTGCGCCGGGCTGCGCGCGCAGGATATCGTACTCGCCCTTGACATGGTCGTAATTGAGCCCCTTCTGTGCGTTGGTTTTCAGCTCGTCGAGGGTCAAATACATTTCCTTGCCGTTATAAACCACCCTGTAGCGGCCGTCCTCGTCCATCTCCGCTTGGTTGTCGGAGAGCGCGTCGTAGTCGGCAAAGATATCCTCTTCGTCCTCATGCGCCGCGCCGGGACGCTGCTTACCGCTTTTCGCGCCTGTTTCCGAATCGAACGCCGCCTCACTATCGCCGCTTGGCTGCGGGCCTGCTTCCTCTATCAGCTCGTCGAAAATTGCGCTGTAATCGCTTTCTGCCGCCATTGTATCAAAGGTTTCGGTTTGATTGGTTGTATCAAACATCGAAAACACTCCTTTCATAATTTAATTTTTACACCGCCGCTGCGCCCGCCTGCTTGTTTGCTTCCTCGCGCAGCGCCTGTATAATGTTCTGCTTGTTTTTAATGTACGAGTCCGGAATGGAATTCAAATACAGCTCCGGATCTTTTATAATACCGCGCAGGAGCAAATTATCCGCCGTCTGTACCTGCATAATTTCCGACCAGTACGCACTCGCGCCCACGTTGACCTTCAAGTTTAGGTCATAGTCGCCAAGCGTGCTAAAGTCAAACAGCATCCGCTTTCCGTCCGTACCGTTCACCTCGCGGATACCGTAGTAAGCGCGCATCATATCAACAAAAATCCGCACATAGTCCTCCACAAACTGGTAAAACGTCTGGCGTACTAATTCGAGCGGCGCGCCGCTCGCCTTTTGCAGGGCGATAATCGCCGACGCGTTGTCTGCGCGCACGTTGCCGAGCGCAGCGTCCGTCGCGCCCATGTATTCTTTTGTGTAGAGCATTGTTTTTTCAACAAGCTCCATAACCGCGCCGCTCATATCCGGCATCTTAAACGCCGTTGCAATCGCGTCGTTAACGTTGCCTTCAATCTTGATTGCTTCTCCGATTTTGTTCGAGAAACCATTCGGGAAACGGTTCTTGTCGTAGATGAGCTTCGGAAATGCGAGCTTTTTAACATAGTCCATCCCCATCGCATAACACTTGTTGATAAATATCTGGTTGGGTAAAAGCTCCGTAATCGCGGCCTGCCCGTGGTAGCTGTTCTTAATGCGCTCCCAGTTCATAAACGCTACCGGGTAAAGCGACAGCTTCGTGTCAAACGGCGGCTTCACAAACGCGTCGCGCGTCGACTTTGCACACCAGACGCTGCCGTTTTCCTTCCAAAACCGAATCAGCACCGTCACACAGTCGTCGCGCAGATCGTCGAGCTCGTTCTCCGTGTCCGGCCGCAGCCTTGCAATTTCATCCTCCGGAACGCCGTTCTGGCGTGCCTCCGCGATTACTTCGTCGAGCTTTTTACGCAGGGCAAGAATGATATGTCCCTGCGATTGTACGTCCGGCGTCGCCGTGTTGGAAAAGATTACGTTTGTATTGTCGATTACGTCCAGACCAATCAGGCCCTGCGCAAGCTGGCCCGTCTTTGCATCCGCGTCAAAATAGGCGTAGATGCAGCCGTCCCCGTCCACGCACGCATTGCGCAGTACCTCTCGGTTTTTCTGCTTGATTCGGCTGTACTCGATTGCGCGCTCCAATTCGCGCCCAATCACTAACATCGCTTCCTCGCTGCCCGGCTTGTCCGTAAAGGTGCTTGCGCTCGCCGTAATGTCGTCCGACACAATTTGCGAGATAAACATGTTACAGACGCGCTTTAACACATTAAATACCGGCTTGTCTAAATCCGGCGCGTCAACGCCCTCCCACTGGTTTCCAATAAAAAAGCTTTCGTTTTTCCTGACCTTATCGTACAGGTCAATGTTGTAATTGTACGATACGCCTTGCTGATATTCATCGTAAATACCGCCCGGCGTAACTGCCTTTGGTGCTTCCACCATGCGCCACCTCCTGTAATTTCTGCGCGTCGGTTAAATGCGCGCCTCGTCGTCGCTGCCGCCACTGTAGCAGAGTAGGCTTTCCCACTGCCGCATCAGCTCCTCTTCCGACTTTGCCTTCCCGGGCAGCGCGGCCTCTGCATCCGCCTCTTTGTTTTTCCTGTGGTTCCACAGCCTAACCCCACGAACGTCTGCTTTCGCCGCCAGCATTAAAACTGCGCCGACTACGACCCCCACGATTGCAAATACTGCACATTCCATCTTCTCACCCCCTCTGTTCTCAACGCTCTATTAACTGCCATAGTTCAAGAACGACCCATATTCGGCCGTATCGAAACAGTCTGCTTCTATATATCGTTTTGATTCGGAAGCGCCGCGCGCCGCTTCCGAGCTGATAAACCCTCTAAGCGCGTCCGGCGCATGCGTCAGCTCGTGCGGCTCGCGCGCCACATCGTTTGGGTTGCGCTCGTCAAATTGCAGCGCGGGCAGCGTCCGAATCAGGTTGACACAGTTTTCAAATATTGTCAGCCGCGCCGTTGTGACATTTTGTTCATCCTTGTACGGCTTGAGCCACTCCTTCAAGTCGTACCACCCCTGTATGCGGCTGTTGTCCGACTTGTAAAAGTAGAGTCCGTTTTCTAAAAAGATATCAATCGCACTCTTGCCCGTTTCCTGCCGCCTGTTCCATAAGTCCGGCGGCGCAAACCGCATCGCAATCTCGTCGTCGCCGTTCACCTCTTTGATTCGCCGTGCCGCCTCTGAAATAATCAGCCCGCTCTCGTAGAGCTCCTTATACACATACGCCTTGCCGTTGTAATCGAGCGCAATCCATAAGCACGCCAGCATGTCCAGCCCATAGTCGATGCTGATATACCGCCGCCACTCGCGCGGCAGCAGGGTGGCTTTGCGCACATGAATGTCGCGGCTAAACTCGGAAAAGTACTGGCCTTCAAAGATGTCCCAGTCCCCGTACAACATGGCCCTGCGCCTTGTCTCCGGCAGATTCTCGAGGCTTTTTACATAGTCCGGCGAATGGGCAAGCAAGTATGGATTGTCGTATACCAGCGATTTAATAAACCGGTAGTCCTCCGGCGATTCGCTCCCACGGTAGTCACGGTCAATAAAGAGCCGCTTTACCCATCCATGACCGACGCCGCCCGGATTACAGGTCAGATACATCCGAGGCGTAAACGCCGATTCACACAGCCCACTCGAACGGTTTGACTCAGTCAGCGCCTGAAATTGGAACTCCGTAAACTGTGTCGCCTCCTCCAAAAATATTACGTCGTAGCCCTGCCCCTGATATTGCAGCACGTCCCGCTCTGCTGCACAATAACCGAGCACAATCCGGCTCCCATTTGGAAAAAGGAACTCTCTGTTCGATGCCTTATATGTAACTGCGTCATGAAGCTGTTTGAGCAATGGCAGCAGGTGATTTTCCCGCAGTGCATGCAGCGTACGGCGCAGCAGCAAGATTTGTATACCGGGGTGAGCAAGTGCAAGCACAACCGCTTTGGTGCGTGCCGCCCAGCTTTTCCCGCCGCCGCGCGCGCCGCCGTAGGCAATAAACCGCTCTGTTGCGCAGAAGAAATCCTCTTGCTTCGGCTGTGGTACACCGAGTGTAACCCGCCGCACAAGCGGCCCATTTTTTACTGTGCCCATTTTTTCACCTGCTTTTCTAACGTTACAACGACCTCTTTATCAGCAGACGCCGTCTCCTGTGAATTGCCCGCCGCCTGTAGCCGCTCTAATATATCTGTTACCAAGGACAATACCTTTTCAGTATCCATCACAGCCGCAGACTTCAGCGCCTCAATCAGCTCTTTTTTTTGCTGCGCCCGCAGCTCCGGCGCGTCCTCAATCAAGCTGATTGCCTCCCATATGCGCGCATCGTGCTTTTTTGCACATCGGAGCCGTTCAAGCAACAGCGACATACCGCTTTTCACGATTGCCTTCCCATTTCTTGCAAACGCATCTGCCGCTTCTCCGGCCGCAGTGTCCACCGCTGTTATCGTTTGCTCATCCTGTTGTGGCTGTACTGTTTCCTCCACTGCATGCACCTCCTTTGTGTCGTTTCGTAACAAAACGACCTATTTTGTTAACAAAATGTCCTAAATCAATGGTAAAAATAAGGCCGGACAGTAACTATCAAACCTGTTTGTTACATATAGCGATGAAAATTTTCTAATACATAGTCAAATTCGCACGCACTGCACACCGGCTCTCCAAAAAACTCATAATAATCCTCGCCTTCATTAATTGCCGCCTCACACACGCAGCACCGCATCATCGGCTGTGCCTCCGACCCATATGCATACCCGTATAGGTGACAATTCTTTATCCGGTAATCAACTTCCACTTTGCGCCACCTCCAGCGTCGCCAGCTCATGGTACATAAGCCTCTGTGCAGCGGCCAATTCTTTTTTTGTGCGCCGTATGCGCCTGTGCGCCCTGTTTTTCTCGTAATGCGGACATTCTTTTACATCAAACGTCACGAAATTACCGCAGCGTACCTTCCGCGCCTTCCATCCGGGAACCGGGCGCAGCCGAAACAGCCACTCACACTCATCCGCTCCTTTTTTACAGTCAATACAAATACTCATCTCTACCCCTCTTTCTGTATCAACTTAAATTTTCGCATTAATGCGACTTTTCAATTAAAAAAATATGTTTTTTCCTTCCTGTAACGCTAATTATAGTCGTATATCCTGATTTTGTCAATACTTAAAATGAATTTTTTAAAAATTAGTTGCATTTATGCGATTTCCGTGTTATACTATATGTAAATAAAAATTGAGCAATAAGGAGCTGGCTTTATGCATACACGCGAAAAAATCAAACAAATGAGAAAACGGCTCGGAATCAGCGCACAGACCCTTGCGGAAAGAATTGGTGTTTCTAAAGCCACGCTATATCGTTACGAAAGCGGAGATATTGAAAAAATTCCTATGCATGTTTTAGAAAAAATTGCGGCCGTGCTGGACTGCAACATTCTTTCCTTTACCGAAAAAGAAGTAGAGGAGTCGCCCAGCGATATTATCTTTCTGCCAATCGTAGGGCGAGTCAGCGCGGGCGTCGGCAGCCTTGCAGAACAATATATCGAGGGGTATGAAAGTACCGCGCGCAGTTCCATTACGGAAGGAACAGAGTATATCTACTTACGTGTTACAGGCGACAGTATGTACCCAATTTTTATTGAAGGCGACCTTGTATTAGTACAGTGTCAGCCCTCTGTTGACAGTGGCAACTATGCGGTTGTAGTTATTGACGACTGTGACGGCGTAATTAAGAAAATCGTGTACAGCGACAATTTTATTGAGCTGCATTCTATTAATCCTTTGTACCGTTTCCGCCGATTT
>URQR01000021.1 GCA_900550065.1 uncultured Eubacteriales bacterium
CTGCATCGCTGTGTCCGCGCTCAAAGCGTCGCCGGCAGAGGCCAAAATCTCGCCCGTCTGCGGGTCGACAACATCCTGCGCCAGCTTCTGACCCTTGATGCGCGCACCAATCGCCATCTTCTGGTTATACTTGAAGCGGCCGACCTTTGCAAGATCGTAACGCTTCGGGTCAAAAAACATATTCATAATCAGCGACGTCGCACTCTCGACGTTCGCCGGCTCGCCCGGGCGCAGCTTTTTATAAATCTCAATCAGCGCCTCGTCACGGTTCGTGTTGTCCTTCTCCAGCGTCGCCGCAATGCGCTCGTCGTCGCCGAACATCTCATAAATCTGCGCGTTCGTCTCCACGCCCATCGCGCGCAAAAGCATCGTCACCGGGAGCTTTCTCGTCCGGTCGATACGGACGGAGAACACGTCGTTTACGTCAATGTCATATTCGAGCCATGCGCCGCGGTAGGGGATAATCGTCGCGTTGTACAGCTCCTTACCGGATTTATCGTGCTCCATACCGTAGTACATCCCCGGCGAACGCACGAGCTGGCTCACCACAACGCGCTCCGCGCCGTTGATGATAAACGTGCCCTGCTCCGTCATAAGCGGGAACTCGCCCATAAAGATGTCCTGTTCTTTTACTTCGCCCGTTTCCTTATTAATAAGCCGTACCTTCACGCGCAGCGGCGCGGAATAGTTTGCGTCGCGCTCCTTGCACTCCTCCACCGGGTACTTCGGCTCCGGGTCGAGCTTGTAGTCGATAAACTCTAACACGAGGTTTCCCGTATAGTCGCAGATAGGGGAAACATCCTCAAACACCTCTTTTAGGCCTGCCTCTAAAAACCAGTCGTACGATTTTTTCTGAATTTCGATTAGGTTCGGCATGTCGAGAGGCTCTTTGATTTTGGAATAACTCATGCGTTTGTTCTTGCCAAGCGTTATTTCATGTGGCATCAGCGTATCACCTCATTGTAAAATTTGTGCAGAATTTTACGCGCCGTAGCTTCCTTATAGGATCGTCTGTCAGGAGTGAAAGGGGCCTGAGCTCATCTTTATAAAAGAATTGCGGCCCGTGAAGGCTCCCGTCTGCGGGCGGAAAAATCCTCCACGGTTTTAGATGTATAAAAACTTTCACAATTTCATAAAATAAGTACAAAATAAAATTTTTAAGCAAAGTATACAAAATATTATGGACAACCCTTGCTTTTTTTATTCTGTTGTGGTACAATGCTTTTTAGAAAAGCACAGCTTGATAATGGGCATTTTTTGCTCATTTTAGACTATAATGCAATTTACAATGATATCATATGTTTTGTCCAATGTCAAGGAAGTTTTGAGAAAAAACTTCTTTTTTTGTATCCCGCCCGTTTTATCCGTGTAATATTTCGCACAAGCCCTTTACTTTCACGATTTAAAGTGCTATAATACACCCATACAATCCGAAAGGGTGAGGCAAATGAATGCAAAGCATAAAAAAATAGATACAAAAACGCTGATGGAGTGTATCCTGTCGTTGCAGACAACGCAGGAGTGTGAGGCGTTTTTTGCGGACCTATGCACCATGAGCGAGCTGAGCGCTATGGTACAGCGGCTCGAGGTAGCGCAGCTGCTAAAGCAGGATATGGTATATAATACCATTGTTGCAAAAACCGGCGCTTCGAGCGCGACCATCAGCCGCGTCGCGCGCTGCTTAAATTACGGCGCGGGCGGCTACGATCTTGCACTGGGGCGTATTGCGGCACAAGAGGACGGCGAATAACGTAAAACGCCCCGTTTTTGCGCCTTTGCCGGCTTTGACCGACAAAAGCGCAAATTCCAAAGAAGGGAGCCCCCTTGCTGCGCAAGGGTATATGAATAAAATGGATTGTTATATGGATTTTGCGCGGATTTATGACGGTCTGATGGCCGAGGATATCGACTACGGTGCAATTGCGGACTATATTGAGGCATGCTGGGCGCGTATGGGGGACAAGCCACAGCTCGTGCTCGACCTCGCATGCGGGACGGGTACGCTGACGACATTGCTCGCAAAGCGCGGCTACGACATGATTGGCGTTGATCTATCCTGCGAAATGCTCAATATTGCGCGCGAAAAGGACGACTCTATCCTGTATTTGTGTCAGGATATGCGCGAATTCGAGCTTTACGGCACGGTGGACGCGATCGTCTGCATGACCGATTCGCTCAACTATATCACAGACGACGCGGATTTATTGCAAGTGTTTCGCCTTGCGAAAAATTACTTGAATCCGGGTGCGCCGTTTCTGTTTGATATGAATTCTCTCTATAAATTAGAAACGATTTTGGGAAACAACACCTATACATATGACAGCGACAGCGTCTACTACGTGTGGGAAAACGAATACGACACAGCCGCGCGCCTGTGCGACTTTTATTTGACGTTTTTTGTGGCGGGAAAGGACGGCGCGTACACGCGTTTTGACGAGCATCACACCCAGCGCGCGTACACACTATCAGAGGTCACGGATGCGCTGCGCCATGCGGGCTTTTGTGATATACAGGTATTTGGCGCGTACGGCTCTGCCGCGCCTGCGCCGGAGAGCGAGCGGCTTTTATATATTGCCAGATAGATAGGCGGATAGCAGATATGGACTACGAAATGACTGTCCTTGAGGGCATGGTCGAGGAAATTGTATATACAAATTACGCCAACGGCTACACGGTCTGTACACTCGACGTGGGCGGCGATATGGTTACGGCGACGGGCTGTATGCCATATCTGTCCGAGGGCGAGAGCGTAAAGCTGACCGGAAATTGGACGACGCACCCCGAGTACGGGGAACAATTTGGCGTACGCCTCTACGAAAAGGTGCTTCCGACGACAGCGGCGGCAATCCTGCGCTATCTTGGCTCTGGAGTTGTGAAGGGCATTCGGCTCGCCACGGCGAAAAAAATTGTGGACAAGTTCGGCGATGACACGCTGTCCGTCCTGCTAAACGAGCCGCACAGGCTTGCGCAAATCAGCGGCATCAGCAAGGCGAAGGCGGCCGAAATCGGCGACTCGTACGCCAAGCAGCAGAGCATTTCTTCTACGGTAATGTTTTTGCAGCAGTACGGCATTGGGGCGCAGACAGCGCTCAAGGTCTACCGCCGCTTTGGGCAGGACGCGGTCACGTATATCAAGGACGACCCATTCGTGCTCGTCGACGAAGTAAACGGCGTAAGCTTTAAAATGGTCGACCGCATCGCTTACGCGATGGGCATTGGGGCTGAGAATTTGTCACGCCTGCGCGCAGGCGTGAAGTTTGTTTTAAATTATAACGCGCAAAACAGCGGGCATACGTACCTGCCGTTTGATATCCTGCGCGCGACCGCGGCGCAGATGCTCGGTGTCAGCGAGGACGAGGCCGAACGCGCAATCTACTCGCTCAGTGTCGAAAACGCGGTCATTTTACAGCAAATCGACGGCGAGCAGGTCGTATTTTTGGAAAAACTGTTTGCCGCAGAAGGCTATATCTGCCGCCGTGTGTCGCAAATGACGCAAAAAGCAGGCATCCTGCCCGAAGCGGAGGCGGTGCGCCTTGTGTCGGAATGGGAGGCGGCGCATACGCTCACGCTCGCGGACGAGCAGCGCGAGGCTGTTGTCGACGCGCTTTGCTCGCGCATTATGGTGCTGACGGGCGGCCCGGGCACGGGAAAGACAACGATCGTGAACACGATTATCGAAATTTTACAGGAAAAACAGATTTCCATTGCGCTGACCGCACCGACCGGACGGGCGGCAAAGCGCATGAGCGAGGTGACAAACCTGCCGGCAAAGACGATTCACCGCCTGCTGGAAATCACCTTTACTGAGGATGAGGACTTTAAGCTTTTTGCGCGCGACGAAGGAAATCCGCTCGACGAAGACGTGATTATCGTTGACGAATCGAGTATGGTCGACGTATTGCTCGGCAGCGCACTGTTTCAGGCGCTAAAGCCGACGGCGCACCTTATCTTAGTCGGCGACGCGGACCAGCTCCCGCCCGTCGGAGCGGGCAACCTGCTCGGCGATTTGATTGAAAGCGGCGCGGTCAAAACGGTCCGTCTCACAAAAATCTTCCGCCAGGCGGCGCAGAGCATGATTGTACAGAACGCCCACCGGATTATTAGTGGGGAAGACCCGCTGTTAAACGCGGCGGACTCGGACTTTTACTTTGTTGCGCGCGGCAGCGCGGACACGATTGCCGCCGCCGTGGCACAGCTTTGCAAAACGCGCCTGCCACAGGCGTACGGCTACGACCCGATGAAGCAGATACAGGTGCTCTCGCCGATGAAAAAAGGGCCCGCAGGCGTACGCAACCTCAACAAATTGCTCCAGCAAAGCCTAAACCCGCCGTCGCCGGACAAAACCGAGCGCAAGGCGGGGGAGCGTATCCTGCGCGAGGGCGACCGCGTGATGCAGACAAAAAACAACTATGACCTTGTATGGGAGGCAGAGGACGCGGCGGAGCCGGGGACAGGGGTTTTTAACGGCGACATGGGCGTAATTGAAGAAATCGACCTTGTCGGAAAACGGCTCACGGTCAAGTACGACGACAAGCGCGTTCATTACAACTTCGACATGCTCGAAGAGCTTGAGCTCGCCTACGCCGTGACAGTGCACAAAAGCCAGGGGAGCGAGTTTGATGTTGTGGTGATGCCGGTGTACCACGCCGCGCCTATGCTCATGAAGCGCAACCTGCTCTACACAGCGGTCACGCGCGCAAAGCAATTCGTCGTCTTAGTCGGAAACGAGGCCGCGATACGCACGATGGTCGCGTCCGACAGTGAAAATAAACGATTTACATCGATACGGTGGTGGTTATCAAATGAAGAAGAACACAATGCTGAGTAAAATGCTTGACGTCTTGTTCCCGCCGGTCTGCATGTTTTGCAAGCATCCGCTTTCGCCGAGCGACGAGGACGGTATGTGCAAGGACTGTCTCGGAGCGCTGCCGTTTACAGAAAATCACGGCTGTTTCGAGGCGTTTGGCGGGGCGGTGTACCTAATTGCGCCGTTTTTCTACAAAGACGGCGTCAAAACCGCAATCCGCGACCTGAAGTTTCGCGCAAAGTATACGAATGCGGCGACGCTTGCGGGTTTTATTGCCGGCTATCTGCGCAATATTCCGGAGGCGGTGTCGGCTGACGTGATAATTCCCGTGCCGCTCTCGAAGAAAAGCTACGCAAAGCGCGGCTTTAACCAAAGTGAACTTCTGGGCAAAGAAATCGGCCGGCGGCTTGGCCTTCCGCTTGACACGGATGTACTCGTGAAAACACGCGAAACAAAACGGCAAAGCGCGCTGACCAATTTTGAGGACAGGGCGAAAAACGTACTTGGCGCGTTTGCGTGCACGAAGGATTTGTCCGGTAAAACCGTTCTTTTGCTTGACGATATTTACACAACCGGCGCAACGGTCTACAATTGTGCGAATGCGCTCACCGCCGCGGGCGCGGCGAAGGTGATTGCTGTTACAGCCGCCAACGCACATAAGGCGGCCGGCTACTCGACCCATGACTATACGGGGTCGCGGGTGATTGTGCCGGGTCTACAGCATGGTACTTTTTAAGTAAAGATAAAGCCCCGCGGAGGTTTGTTCGCTGGGTTTTGTTTCTTCTAGACTAATTAAATTTACTATGCCTACGGCGTAGCACTTTTGGAGTCAAAAGTGCCCAAAAACGTGGGGGGATTTCGATTTCCCCCCACACCCCCTTGAAACGACCATTGCATGGAGCTAAAACCCCCGCCGGTAGGAAGTCAGTCTAATGATTCAAATTCCTTTGTGTTGAAAAAATAAAAAACTGAAATATCAAATCCCATACATATCTTTAATATTGTAGAAACTCGCGTTCTTCTATCCGGCGGCGCTTTTAAAAGTATCTTTAGCGTACGTTCTGAAACCTTTGACCGCTTTGCAAGTTCCTGCAAGGATATATTTTTCTCTTCACAAAGCTGTCTGATCCGAAATGCTACCACTTCATTTAGCGTCACTTTATGTCCCCCTCGTATTATCGAATTGTATCAATTTTTTAAAAACACTTTTTCATGGCGGGGGTTATAGCTCCACGCAGTGGTCGTTTCAAGGGGGTACGGGGGGAAATCGAAATCCCCCCGGACTTTTGGGTACTTTTGGTCACAAAAGTACCACGCCGTAGGCATAGAAATAACTTGTTTTTACGCACAAATAAACTTTATCATATATTTTTTCATTTTTTTCATTTTGGTACCATATAGTACCATAAAACACCCAAAATCTTCTTGTATGTTTTCTTTTGCCGCGCGCAAAATAACAACGCAGGCAGCAAAACACATACAAAGGAGAGAACACCATGTCAAAAAACTATCGGAAAAGCAGGCTGATGCACCCGGAAAGCTACGACGCGATGCAGAAATTTAAGATGGAGTGTGCGACGGACATCGGGCGTTTACAGTATTGTAAAGAAAACAACGACCACTATAAGGGCGAGCAGACCGCAAAGCAGAACGGCAGCGAGGGCGGCCCAATCGGCGGCGAAATGGTAAAACGGATGATTGCCTCCTACGAACAGGGGCTGCAATAAAAAAATCCCGCATTTTGCGGGACTTTTTTTATACTTCTCCATTGATTTCTTCAATATTATAGGGTGTAATCTGATACACAAAATAGTTGAGCCAATTGGCGTAGAGCAAGCTCGCGTGCGAGCGCCAGCGCATCATGGGCGGCCTTTCCGGGTCGTCGTTTGGGTAGTAGTTTTTCGGCACGGCAATGTCAAGCCCCTTGTTCCGGTCGCGCATATATTCGTCGTGAAGCGTATTAGCGTCGTATTCGGAGTGCCCCGTCACGAAAATCTGCTTCCCCGCCTTTGTAAAGACGATATACACGCCCGCCTCGTCCGACTCGGACAAAATCTCAAGCTCGGGCACCTTTTCAATATCCTCGCGCAGCACGGTCGTATGGCGCGAGTGCGGTACGTAAAACGAACTGTCGAACCCGCGCATCAGCTTCGACGTTGTACGGTTCACACCATGCTCGAACACGCCGAACATCTTTTCATCGAGCGGGTGCTTTTTCACACCATAGTGGTAGTAGAGCCCCGCCTGTGCGCCCCAGCAGATGTGGAACGTCGAGGTGACGTGCGTCTTCGACCACTCCATAATCAGACACAGCTCGTCCCAGTAGTCCACCGCTTCAAACGGAAGGTTCTCGACCGGCGCGCCGGTAATAATCATCCCGTCGAACTTCCTGTGCTTTACATCGTCGAACGTCTTGTAGAACGTGACGAGATGCTCCTTCGACGTATTCTTCGACACATGCGACCGCATGTGGACGAATTCGACCTCGACCTGTAAGGGCGAGTTGCTCAAATAGCGCAGAATCTGCGTCTCAGTCGTGATTTTTTTCGGCATCAAGTTGACAAACATCAATTGCAGCGGACGGATATCCTGCTTGGCCGCAACAGTTTCCGTCATAACGAATATATTCTCGCTCTCGAGCTGGCTCACAGCGGGGAGCTTATCGGGTATTTTAATCGGCATCGTACCACCTCATATCTTTTCCAATCTATCTCTGTATAGAAAAATATTATAACAAAAACAAACCGGCTTGACAAGTTAAATTTGCATTGCGCCGCAAAACGCGGTATACTATAAAAAAACCGAAAGGAGGGGGCGCCGTGAAAGAGCAAATCAAACAGTTTGCAAAGGAATTACACATTTCCGGCCTCGGCGTCTGCGAGGCGCGCATATATACGGAATTGTACGATATCCTCGCACAGTACCATACGCCGTTTACGCCCCCGCCCGAAAAGCGGCTTTCGCCCTTCGACTTTATACCGGACGCAAAGTCGGTAATCATGTGCGCTTTCAACTACTTTAACGGCAATATTTCCGGCAATATTTCAAAATACGCACGCGGCACGGACTACCACACGGTCGTCAAGAACAAGCTCGCCGCGCTTTGCGAAAAAATCGAGGCGGTACATGGTGCGTTTTCACACTATATTTTCTGCGACGATTCGCCGCTGTGCGACAAGTACCTTGCGTATCTAAGCGGGCTGGGCGTGTTCGGGCGCAATCATTTGCTGATTCATCCAACTTATGGCTCCTATATCTTTATAGGCGGCATTGTAACCAGCCTCGTATTAGCACCGGACAAACCGCTCCCGGGCAGGTGCGCGGGGTGCGGACGGTGCGCGGCGGCCTGTCCGGGAAATGCGTTTAAAAACGGCTTCGACGCGTCGCGCTGCGCCTCCTACCTGCTGCAAAAAAGGGGGCAGCTTCAACCGGAAGAAGAGGACATTGTCCGGCGCGCCGGCATGGCTTGGGGCTGCGACATTTGCAGCGACGTCTGCCCGCACAATCAAGCCGTGCCCATGACGGACATTGATGAATTTCATGCAAAAATATACAACATGCAAAATGAACAGCTTTTAGGTGATAAAGCCTTTCGCGATAATTTCGAGGGCTATGCCTTTTCTTGGCGCGGGCGTGCGGTTTTGCACCGCAATGTCAAATTGCTTGAAGATTGAGGTGTTCACTTTATACGAGAATTGCACATAAAGTGAAAATTTTGTGTTATAATTTACTAATCCACTTACGCTAAAAGTAAGAATCACATACAGCCGGTCTAAAATTTTTTATTTTTGTTTGCATTTTTATTCATTATTATGTATAATAATTCTAACAAATGAATGATATGATAGAAGGGGAGTCGAAAACATGTATACAGCGGCAGTATTGGGTGCAACGGGCTATGCCGGAATCGAGCTGGTCCGGCTCTTGCAAAACCATCCGGAAATTGAAATCAAAATGCTGGTTTCACACAGCTTTGTCGGAAAAAAAATCAGCGAGGTATATCCAAACTTTCGCGGCGTGCTCGACCTCGTGTGCGAGGAATTAGACGTGGATAAGGCCGCGGCATGCGATATCGTATTTACCGCGCTGCCGCACGGGGCGTCGAAGGAGGTTATACCCGCGCTCTACGAGAAGGGCGCAAGGATTATCGACCTGAGCGGCGACTTCCGCTACGACGACGCGGCGGTATATGAGCAGTGGTACGGTGCGCCGCACTCGTCGCCGGAGCTTTTGGAAAAGTCGGTCTATGGGCTGTGCGAGCTGCACCGTGACGCAATCAAGCAGACGCGCCTTGTCGGCAACCCCGGCTGCTACACGACGTGCTCTATCCTCGGGCTCGCGCCGCTGCTCAAGCACGGACTGGTACATAAGGACAATATTATCATTGACGCAAAGTCGGGCGTAACCGGCGCAGGGCGCAGCACCGCGCTTGACTATAGCTTCTGCGAATGCACCGAAAACGCAAAGGCGTATAAAATTGCAACGCACCGGCATACATCCGAGATTGAACAGGAGCTGTCAAGCCTTGCGGGCGAGCCGATTATGCTGTCGTTTACGCCGCACCTGATCCCCATGAAGCGCGGAATTTTGTCAACGATGTACGCAAACCTAAAGGAGCCGAAAACGACACAGGAGCTGCTTGCGCTGTATCAGGAATTTTATAAAGACGAATACTTTGTGCGCGTGTACGAGCAGGGGCTGCCGGAAACGAACCACGTCGCGGGGTCGAACTTCGTCGACATTGGACTTGTGGTCGACACGCGGCTTAAGCGCGTTGTTGTCAGCGCGGCAATCGACAACATCGGAAAAGGCGCGGCGGGACAGGCGGTACAGAACATGAACCTCCTGCTCGGCCTCGACGAAAAAACGGGACTGACGGGCGCGGGCTTCTATCTCTAATGATTGATTTTGGAAAGGACGGATACAGATGCTTGATATGGATTTACTCATCAAAAAGGCCGGGATTCTGATTGAGGCGCTGCCGTATATCCAGCGGCTGGCAGGAAAAACGGTCGTAATTAAATACGGCGGCAACGCAATGATTAACGAGCAGCTCAAGGATTCCGTGATGGAGGATATCACGCTGCTCAAGTTTATCGGCTTAAACCCCATTGTTGTGCATGGCGGCGGGCCTGATATTTCCAGCGCACTGAAAACGTACGGGATTGAGAGCAAGTTTATCAACGGGCTTCGCGTTACGGACGAAGACACGGTCAAAATTGCGCAGATGGTGCTCGTCGGCAAAACGAACAAGGAAATCGTCGCCGGCATCAACGGCAAAGGCGGCAAGGCCGTCGGAATCAGCGGCATTGACGGCGCGCTGTTGGAGTGCGAAAAGTATTACACCGAGGTGGACGGCGAAAAAGCCGACATCGGCTATGTGGGCGATGTGGTAAAGGTCAACCGCGAGCTGCTCGACCTGCTCACGAGCGACGAGTATATCCCCGTTGTCGCACCAATCGGCACGGATAAAAACGGGCAGAGCTACAACATCAACGCCGACACGGTCGCAAGCGTAATTGCCTGCGCGCTCAAGGCAGAAAAGCTGATGCTTTTGACCGATATCGACGGCGTGAAGGACGCAGAAGGGAATATTATTTTTGAAATGGGGGCGCAGGAGACGCGCCGCCTGATTAACGAGGGGGTCATTAACGGCGGCATGATTCCAAAGGTGCTCGGCTGCGTCAAGGCGATCGGCGCGGGCGTACAGCGCGTACATATTATCGACGGGCGTATCCCGCACAGTATTTTGCTCGAAATTTTCACTGATACCGGTATTGGAACAATGATTACAAAATAAAAAAACGGGCATTGGCCCGTTTTTTTTATTTACTTTATTTCATCAAACACACGGACATAATCTACCGTAAAGCAGTCCGGTAGCACCGCGCCCTTCAGCTCGTCCGAAGGCTGGTCCATATTGCCGTTACGGTAGCCCTTACATTCGGTCGTGAGCAAGACAAACTGCTCCACCCGTGACACAGGGCCGCTCGTACGCGCCGTTTCTTCGCCGTCGCAATAGAACACGTACCCCTCCTCGCTCCAGTCGACGCCGAACCGGTGGTAGCCGTCCGCCGTGTCCTTGACGTGATAGTGGACGCGCGCCTCGTGTTGCAAGTTTGTTCCGTATCCGCCAAAGATATTTCCGCTCGTCACCTCACCGTCGCGTGTAAAATTCTCCATAATATCGACCTCAACGCCGCTGTAAGCCGGGGCGTAGCTCATCCCGATTGACGGCGACTGAAGCCAGAACGCCGACCACCAGCCCTGCTGCTGCTGTAATTTACAGCGCACCTCATAATAGCCGTAACGGTGCATAAATTTCGGCTTTTCAATGTCGCCAATCTTCCAAAAGAAATTGTCGCCGCACACATTGGTCTCCGTCTCATAGACCGGCGCAGGTGCATCGAACGAGTTTGCGCCCGTTTGCAGCTGTGCGGACATATACTGCCCATCCTTTTCAATCAAATGAATTTTCACATTGCTGTTTCCGTCCAGCTCTACACCCTGGTCGGTATACGGCAAAAACCGCCGTCCCCAAAAGTTTAGGCGGAAGCTCCACTTGCTCCTGTCGAGTGTATCGCCGTCGAATTCGTCTCCCCAGACGTATTCCCACTTTTTCCCCTCCGGCAAAAGGCTCGGCTCGTGCCCATCTACCTTAAATTCCTGCATCCTGTTCACCCCTTCTTGATTTTTTAGATTTTTTATTTTATACTCATAGTATAAGCCTGTATTTTAACGGTTTCAATGCGATATGTTACGGACTTTTTTCAAAATCATATTTTTATTTTCAAAAGGAAGGGGATTACACCGGTGTTTGACAATCTTTTTGTGGGGTATTATATTTCCCGCCAGTTCTGGCAGCAGGAGGTAACACCACTTCGCACAGCCGACTGCTACGAGCTGGAGCTGTATATGACAGACGACGGAGAGAGTATTGTAGACGGCATTCGTTATCCGCACGAGAAAGGAAATCTTTTATTCATACATCCGGGGCAAACGCGGCAAAGCGTCCGCGCTTTCGAGTGCTATTGCGTCCACTTTTCCTGTGATGACACAGGCTTTTCTAAAAAATACCTGTCTGCACTTCCGCAAATGGCGGGTGCGGTCGATTTGGTAAAGTTTTGCGGGATATTTTCCGACATGCTGCGCGCGCAGGCCGGCGCGCAAGCGGGCGCAGGCCTCTATATTACGGGAAAGCTGCTCGAATTGCTCAGCGAGTTATACTATGTATACCAGACCTATGGCGAGGCACCCGGTCAGCTTGCCCCGTACAGCCTTGATATCTGCCATGCTGTCGAATTCATGAAGACAAACCTAAGCCGCCATCTAACGCTTTCTGACATTGCAGCGGCGGCGAACCTAAGCCCGAGTTACTTTCACACGCTCTTTAAGCAGACGCTCGGGGCAACGCCGCACCGCTACCTATGCAATCTGCGGCTGTCTTACGCAAAGAGTCTGCTGTTAAACAGTACAAAAAGCATCGCTCAAATCGCTGAACTGTGCGGCTTTGAAACGCAGTCGTACTTAACCTATGTGTTTCAAAAGGAGCTGCATATCACGCCGAAATACTATCGCGAACATGAGATGCGGGTCATTTTGTAACCGGATGTATCCCTTATTTTGGCTTGACTTTTGCCCGCCGCAGGAATAAAATAAAATTACGCAATTTATTTTGATAAAATACAAAGGGGGAGAACAATGAAAAAGCTTTATAAGAAATTACTGTGCGGCGCTCTGTCAGCATGTATGGCGCTCGGCTGTATAGTAATGCCGTCGTTTGCGGCGGGCCCGGTGAAAAACCAGGTCGTACTGCTAAAATTCGACGATTTGGTGCAAAACAACGCCGCCGCGTTTCAAAAGGTAGCCGACCTTTTAGCCGAGGAGGGCGTACCGGGCAGCTTCGGTATTATTGGCAACAGCCTTGAAGGCGACAACCAAGCCTATTTCGATACGGTCAAAGCGTGGGACAAACAGGGGATTGAAATCTGGCACCACGGCTATACGTCCGGCGAAAAGGAGTACTTAAACGACGACTATGACGCGCAGTATGCGTCGTTTCGCAAGACAATGGACTTAGTAAAGGAAAAGTGCGGCATCACGATGCACTCGTTCTGTCTGCCGTGGGGCAACGGAACAGATACGACTCTGCGTATGCTCAACGACTTTCCGGAAATTACCTCTACGCTCGTTGCGCCGCAGAAAAACGATATTATGAACGCGATCAGCTTCGACACGCGCGCAAACCTTGAAATTACGACCGGTAAGACGGACTATAACCACTTTGTGGACCAGTACCGGCTGCAAGTCGCGTCGCCCTATATTGTAATCCAGTGCCATCCCGCCGGATGGCCGGACAGCAGCTACGACGATTTACGCAAAACGATTCAGTATTTAAAGACGAAGGGTTGTGTCTTCTCCACGCCAACGGCCTACTTGGACGACTATAAGGCATATTTGGAAAATCCGCCGAAGGACGACTCCATCTATATCCGCTTTGACAAGGAATATATGATGAACTTGGACGTAGAGCCGCAGATGATAAACGATCGTGTGATGGTTCCGTTCCGCGCGATTTTTGAGGCGCTCGGCGCGGAGATAGCGTGGGACGGTGAAACGGCGACCGCCACAGCGAAAAAGGGCGCTACAACTGTTGAAATTACAGAAAACAGCAATGTGGCGCGCGTAAACGGAGCGGATACGCCGCTCGACGTCGCGGCAACGATTATCAGCGACCGTTTTCTTGTGCCGATTCGTTTTGTGTCGGAGGCGTTCGGCGCAGTTGTGCATTGGTCAGAGGAGGAACAGACCGTTGTCATCCGCACAGTCAAGGAGGGCGCCCGCTACGAGTTGGAAAACGGCCAGCTCCCGATTGAGAGCTGTACGTGGAACAAGGCGTTTCAGGACGAGATCGGCCCGATGACGTACGACGGCGACCCGGACTCCGTCTGGTCGGCGGAGGGAAAGGACGTTTGGGTGTGCTATGATTTGGGCGGCTTATGCTCGCTTGATTCAGTTCAGATTATGTGGAATAAAGGCGACGCCCGGCAGGCAAAATATGAAATACTTGTTTCGTCCGATGGCGAAACGTTTACAAGTGTTTTCGACGGATTATCATCCGGAAAAGCGGCAAACGAGTTTGAAACAACGAAAATGCCGGCAGAAACCGGCACAAGTGCACGGTATGTAAAAATATTGTGCAAGGGCAATATTGCCGGGGAAACAGAGGGCAGTTGGAACGCAATTAAGGAAATCAAGTTTTTTGGGAAAGAAATTTCTACAGAGCGATAGAAAGCGAAAAAATCCCCCGCAAGATGCGGGGGATTTTTTGATTTAAAAATTATCGAGCAAGGATTTATAAAACTCGCAGTAATCGTTACGCCCTTCTGCTGTAAACGTCATCGCCTCACGCGGGTGACGGTTCAACTGGCCGGTAAACATATATTGTAAATCATAGCCCCAGACAACGCCCTGCTCCTTGAGCGGAAGCATGTGCTTTTCAATAAATGTCAGAAGGCTGTAAAGGTTATACTTCGGGTTTTTCAAGAACCCGAGCAGGAGCTCCATCGCACAGTTTCCCGCACCGCGCCCCATGCCCTGTGCAGTCGCATCAAGGTACGAAACGCCGTATGACAGCGTTTCTATTGTATTTGCAAACGCTAAATCCTGATTGTTATGCGCGTGAAAACCGACCTTCTTACCCACTTTTTCAGCAGCAGCAAGATACGTTTTTGCAAGCACCGACGCATTTTCAGGATATAACGAGCCGTAGCTGTCCACAAGGTAAATCACATCCACACTTGAAGCGCAAAGCATATCCAGCGCTTCTTCCACCTGATTCAAGTTTGCCTGCGAAATCGCCATAATATTACATGTTGTTTCATACCCAAGCGCGTGAAAATACTCAATCATCTCAATCGCCGCAGGTATCTGGTGGATATAACAAGCAACACGCACCATATCAATTACGCTTTCACTTTTCGGAAGAAAATCCGTTTTAAAGTCACATCTTCCTACATCCGCCATAACGGCAATTTTCATATCCGAAACATTGTCGCCTACAATCGCGCGTAAATCCTCTTCATTACAGAATTTCCACTTTCCAAAGTCCTTCTCGCTAAACAAACTCTTGCTCGCTTTGTAGCCAAATTCCATATAGTCTACGCCGCTTTTAATATTCGTCTTATAAAGCTCCGTAACAAATTCGTCCGTAAACTCGAAATTGTTACACAGCCCGCCGTCGCGAATTGTCGCGTCAAGAACTTTTACGTCATCCCTGACACCCATTAAATTACCTTTTCTTGTTGCCATTTTCATATCTCCTAAATAATAATCTTTACTTTAGCGCTTTAAATCATATTGGTAATTATTATAGCACGATGATCGCGGTTTGTCAAATTATATTCAAAAGAAAGTATTATCCAAACACTTTCAGGGTGCACCACCGTCCGATCACATTATAGTGTCAAATCAGGATGATTGTAATCTTAAATTAACATAATTTGAATGCTAATTTCCTGCTTTGATATTAGATTATTGGTTAGTAGTGCTTTTTCACATATTCAAGAATTGCCTTTGTTGCACAGAGAGTTGTAGGCACATCAAGCAGAGATTTTCTCGCGTGTTCGATTTCCTCTATTGTGTAGTTGCAGTACCGATAATTTCTTTCGTTAACATCCGCAGACGGACGGCATCTCATTATGACTTCAATGGTCTCTTTGTACGCCGTTGTTCCACAGTTGACAAATGTCTTTGTCAACGAATGCCGAAGGCCATGCCAAGTATTATCCTCAAAGGCGGGGTCAAATGCTGTTTTGAGAAGCGATTCAAGTTGCAGTAAAAATACAGGATCGCGAACAGAACTGATCGCCGCTGTAGGACCATCGATAAGAACTCCTGTGCCTTCGGGCGGCTTTTTATCGCACATAACTTTTTTAGCTTAATCTCCGAGAGCAAGACCACTGCCATATATAATCAAATGTGCCTGCAATTAAATTGATGGTGCTTTCTCATATTCTCACTCCATAGCTTCGCGCAGTTTTTTGCTTGAAATATCCTTACACGTACCATCAATTTCAAGCAAAATCTCCTCATCAGCAATAGGTAAAATTTCACTGACAACATACTCTGCGCCCAAAGTATTGTAAAGATATCGCCATGCAATTAAGCGCAAGTACGTATCGCTTGGATCTTTACACATTTCAAGAGCATATTCTGCAATCGAAGCATCCTTGCAGATATCAAAATAATCAATGTGATCTTTTAACACCATTCCCTTTACACGTTGCGTCGTCACCATCGCTGGCAAAGCCAACGGCATAATGCGCTCTCATGAGATTTCGCTTGCGCTCACCCTGCACACGCTTTCGGAAAGTGTTAAAGGTATCCACCTCGTAAGATGCAGTATGTATCCAAAGGTCTTTTAGCATAATGTTCTGGATTCTGCCATTCCGTTTATCATCCTCAGAAAAGCTGACGCTCTCTTGGATCAAATGGTAATATTCATTAAGCATGGCCTGGAAGCAGCCGTCCTTGCAGTAGAGCAATACATCCTGCCAATGAGTATTGTCATCTGCTTTTTTGGTGTGGAACTGCTCGGCAGCCAATTCCACAATCGCCGTAGATTCGGTGGAATTAAAATAGTTGACAAAGACTTTTGCCAAGGAAGTTGCGTAGGCCACATTACCGCCGTTGGTGTGGTAAACACAAATTGCAGGACAACCCAGCACCATATCAGTCAGTGTGTTCAGCAGATCTTCCGGCATGCGGCCAAGCGCAAGCTGTGCTTCAGACGAAATATACTGACGCAGGCGGTTAAGGTGCAGGTTGAATGCTTTGTTTCCGCGGTCGCTGCTGATAGCCTCTCCAACTTCGCCATCATCCTGACTCATTGCTTCTTCCAACGAAGTACTCCAATTGTCCACCCATTCAACACCGTCCATAAGCATAGGAGCCAGATAGTACCACTTCGCATCTTCGGGACCGTTTTCCGTTTGTTGATAACATTTGAGTTCCGAAAGTTTTATACGCAGCTCTGCTTTAATCTGTCTTTCGATATCTACGAGAGTATGCCCTTGGTTCAAAGACTGAATGGGGTTATAAAGCGCAGCTAAGGTTTTGGATGGATACAGCAAGCAGAACAAGCTCATTTTCTGTGGTTCACCGCCGGAGAGAGAAAATTGCAAGCGGTGATAAGGATAGCGGTACTTGGAATTGTATCGGGTGTTTTTCCTGTCAACATTCTTCGCCATACCTTTTAGTCTGCCAACTGTTCGGCGCTCTGCTTCGTAGGAAATCAAAGCGCCAATCATGCGGGGAACCATTTCCCACGCAGAGAAGACCAACACTTTGGAGAAATCCGCACTGTCGCGATAAGCTCCCTGCAGGGCGTAGTAGGGTTTGCTCGGAGGAACCCATAAATAGAGTTCCGCATTGCTGGTAAAGGCAACTTCTTTCAACTTCTCCAAACGAGCATTGGTCGCCGGTAACTTTCTATAGTCATTGATATGGGTCGGATTCATCCACAACAAATCACTGCGAGCTTTATCTACTTCGTCCGGATTGGACGCAAAGTGTTTCTCAATTTTTTGCTTGACCTTGTAGTTTCGCATAAAGGACATGAGATATGGGCAGCTCTTTACATAGTCCAAAGGCAAAGCAAAGTTTGCCCCGATTGCTTTCAGAAAATTGCCTGCCTCGATATAGGAAAGAATATCCTTGTCGCCAATGGTAAGCGGAGTCTTTACGCTGCTGTCATCGGTATAGTCACCAGACTCCATAACAGACACACGCTCGGTACGGCATACCCCTGCATACATGGCATCTTCTGCCGCATTCTTCACTTGAATCATCGCCGTGTTTCCGTATCGCATCTCGTAGAGAGCTACAGAATAGGTGAAATTCGGACTTCTTATCCT
>URQR01000022.1 GCA_900550065.1 uncultured Eubacteriales bacterium
AGCAGTATAACACTACAAGTATGTTGAAACTTGTTGAAACTTGTCAACGAGGAAATGTAATACTATATAAATTTTCTTAGTAAAATTTAGTAATTATTTTTGTTAAAACAACGAAAAATAGGTAAACTCTATTCCGTAATGTTAGAAGCCCAAAAAGATTTTTTGGACATCCTCATGCTACTCAACATTGAAACGCGGTATCCTTCTTGCAAGGCCAATTTTTCGCATCGCTCGGCGTTGAACGATGCATCTGTATTATTTAAGAAAACGGAGGAGCTTCTATGCTGAATCAAGCAAACGTTGTAAAAACTGTTCAGCAATATACAGATGCCGTGTTGCAGGCCTTTCAGCCGGAGGCTGTAATTTTATACGGCTCGTACACAAAAGGTACCGCCCGTGAGAACAGCAATATTGATGTGGCTGTTGTATTTAATGGCTTTCAGGGTGGCTGGCTGGAGTCTTTTGCAAAATTGTGGAAACTTCGCCGAAACATTAGCGACGATATCGAGTCAATCTTGTTAGACCACAAAAACGATGAATCGGGTTTTCTGCGCGAAGTGTGCAGACGGGTCGTGTGATATACCGCGCCTGACGCAATCGAAAATGAAAAAGCTGGCGTATGCCAGCTTTTTTTGTACGCTTTTTCAAAAAAAAATATCTCCTCCGCTTCAATAAACCGATCCTTTCTCCGTGTTTCTTATATGTAGAAATATTTCTGCTATGCAGGAACATTTCTGTATTTGCACCTTGACAACTGAATAACCCGCGATAGGAAAAGTATACAGGGGCGGCGGACAGTGTGCATTGGCGCGCTCGCCGTTGAAACACGACACAGTCCGCCCTGCAAATACTTGGTGCCATACCGCAACACGGGAATGGATTCCGCGCGGGTACACGGCTGTTTGAAAAGTATAAAAAACGGATCTATCAAATTTTCAACCTGAGAACAGCGCTGCCGGAACCGCTTATGAAACTACACCGGGCTTCTCAGGCAAACAAAAATATCTCCGGTAATAGGTCAAGCAGACATTTACATACAATATTTATGAAACTATTTAATCGGACAGGAGGGCGTAAATGTATAAAAACCGTATACGGAACATCGTAATACATAGCCCGGACGGCGGGGACATTCATGCCCTTGCCGATAAAGTGAACGCATTTCATGTGGCTGTTATTGAAAGAAAACTGAAACATTCCCCCTTAACCATAGAGCAGAAAGTTTCTGTAATTGATAAAATTATCAAAATTCTGAAATCACGGGATGTCGACGGATTCATCAAATAACTGCTAATGCTGCCGCCATATATGATATGGCGGTTTTGCCTTTCCCTGTTCCTGCGAGCGGAGTGCAACATATTTAATACACATACATAATACGTGCCACCTCCTTTTTTGTTTCCCTTTGTGTGGTGGCGCATTTCCAACCATGATTTCCATCATTACCATGTTTTTTGCAGGAGCGGTTGCCTCTGGCTTCTGCCAATCACTTGTATCCACACTGATTCTGACTGGTGTAATTGTACTCGGCGTTACGGTTACGTTGCTGGTTTCGCGCCTGCTTTCCATGACGGTGCTCAAAGGAATGCCATCATCGTTCGCGCTGGAGCTTCCGCCCTACCGTGTGCCGCAGGTCGGTAAAGTGATTGTACGCTCAATCTTTGATCGGACCTTGTTCGTATTAGGGCGCGCGGTTGTCGTTGCCGCGCCGGCGGGACTGCTGATTTGGCTGATGGCAAATATCTATATTGGCGACGTCAGCGTCTTGTCCCATTGTGCAGCATTCTTAGACCCATTCGCACGCTGGTTCGGCCTCGACGGCGTTATCCTGATGGCTTTTATCCTCGGCCTGCCGGCAAACGAAATCGTCATGCCAATTATTATTATGACCTACATGGCGACCGGAACGCTTACGGAGATGGATTCCGTTTGGGAGCTACATACGCTGCTCGTCAGCAACGGCTGGACATGGCTCACAGCCGTATGCACCATGCTGTTTTCGCTGATGCATTTTCCCTGTGCCACAACGTGCCTAACTATTAAAAAGGAAACAGGCTCATGGAAATGGACAGCGGCGGCATTTGTCCTGCCCACTGTGATTGGACTATCGGTTTGTTTTCTCATCACAAGCGCCGTCCGACTATTCGGATTTGCATAAAAATAAATGCCTTCCAAACTGGAAGGCATTTATTTTTGCTGCAGAGTATCAATTTCCTCCTGTGTAAGCTCACGAAGCTCTCCTTCTTTGAGCGTTTCATCGAGTGCAACGCCGCCCATAGACAGCCGCTTCAGCGTCAATACGCTTTTCCCCACCGCTTCAAACATTCGCTTCACCTGATGAAATTTTCCTTCGCGAATCGTCAGCTCAATCTCACTAACCGGGCCGGGCTGCAATACCCGCAGCACGGCGCTTTTACATAAGTATCCATCTTCCAGCCGCACCCCATTTGAAAACTGCTCCACATCGGCTTCCCCCACTTCGCCCGCAACCTGTGCAAAATAAACTTTATCGGCGTGGTGCTTCGGGGAGGTAAGCCTGTGCGCAAGCGCGCCGTCATTCGTTAAAAACAAAAGGCCCGTCGTGTCAATGTCAAGCCGCCCCACCGGAAACAGGTCGAAGTGGCGGTACTGCGGCGGCACAAGGTCGATGACCGTTTTATCGCGCGCGTCATAGGTCGCGGAAACCATCCCCGTGGGCTTATGCAGCATTAGGTAAAGATACCGCTTGTATATCAGCTCTTTTCCATCAAAAATAACTTTATCCCGCGCTTCGTCAATCTGCATACCGTCGCTTTTGGCGACAACGCCGTTTACTGTGACCCACCCGCCGCGAATCAAAGCCTTTACCGTTTTTCGGCTGCCTAAACCGCAATCCGCTAAATATTTGTCTATCCGCATCATAACCACCGCCTTCCTTCCTATAAAACAAAACGGGCGGAAAGAAACTCCTTCCGCCCGCCGACTGTTACAAATTACTCGGAGTAGGTTGCACCAAACTCTTCAATCTTACCGCTGTCCTTCAGCTCGCCAAGTACCTTATTAACCTTTTCCAAAAGGTCCTTGTCGCCCTTTTGAACCGCAATCGCGTACTCTTCCTGCTCGAACGCTTCCGCATCTTCTACGATTGCAAGACCCGGGTTCTTCTCAACAAAAGCCTTTGCCGGCGCAGAGTCAATTACAACAACATCGATTCTGCCATTTACAAGGTCTAACACCGCATCCGCGCCCTTCTTAAAGCGCTCCGGCGTGTAGCCGAGGTCTTCAGTTACCGTCGTGTCACCCGTGTAGCCGAGCACAACGCCAATCTTTTTATCCTTCAGGTCAGCCGCCGACTTGATGTCGCTGCCTTCCTTTACAATCATAACCTGCTTTGCGCTGTAATACGTGTCGGAAAAGTCAACATTTTCCTGGCGGTCCGGACGAATCGTCATACCAGCTGCAACAAAGTCAACCTTACCGGTTGCAAGCGCCGTAATCAACGAATCAAACTCCATGTTTTCAACCTTCAGCGTCTTGCCCATGCTGTCAGCGATTTCCTTCGCAATTGCAACGTCAATTCCGCTGAACTTGTCCACAATCCCCTGATCCGTTACATACTCAAACGGCGGAAACTCCGCATTTGTCCCCATTACGATTACATCACCGTCTGCCTTCGGCGAATTTGTCGGGGTTGTTGTCGGCGTCGGCGTATCGCCGCTGCAACCAGCAAACGCACCCAAAACGAGGCACACACATGCAATTAATGCAACAATTTTTCCTGCTTTTTTCATTCTCCTTCATCCTCCTTAAATATAACATAACCAAACGCACCCGACGGATGCCTTTGCTTATAAAACTTTGCTCAAAAACGACTTTGTCCGCTCGTGCTGCGGATTCCCAAACAGCTCCGTCGGCGCGTTTTGCTCCAGTATTACACCTTCGTCCATAAACAGGACGCGCGACCCAACCTCACGCGCAAACCCCATTTCATGCGTAACAACGACCATCGTCATGCCGTCCTTTGCCAAATCCTTCATAACGTCGAGTACCTCGCCAACCATTTCAGGGTCGAGCGCCGACGTCGGCTCGTCAAAAAGCATGATTTCCGGTTCCATCGCCAAAGCACGCGCAATCGCAACACGCTGCTTCTGCCCGCCGGACAATTGCGCCGGATAAGCATCCGCCTTCTCCAATAGGCCAACGCGGTCTAACAACTTCGCCCCCAACGCGACAGCGTCCTGCTTACTCATCTTTTTAATCTGCATCGGCGCAAGCGTAATATTGTTCATAATCGTTAGATGCGGGAATAAGTTGAACTGCTGAAACACCATCCCCATTTTTTGCCGAATTCGGTTTACATTCACCTTCGGTGCGTTAATCAGCTCATCGTCAATATAAATCTCGCCCTCCGTCGGAATTTCGAGCAGATTCAGACAACGTAAAAACGTCGATTTACCAGAGCCGGACGGCCCAATCACAACTACGACTTCACCCTGCTCAATATGCTCATCAATTCCGCGCAGTACCTCTAACTTGCCAAAATGCTTATGAAGATTTTTTACCTTAATCAACTGCAACCAACCTTTCTATCCGCGCATCTGCCACTCTATCTGATTTCCGATTTGCGCAGTCTTCTTTCAACCAAAGAGAACAGCTTTGTTAACAGCTTTATCATCAGGAAGTATATAATTGCGGTCGCAATCAGCGGCATAAACGCCGAGTAGGTACGGCTTCTGATAAAGTCGCCGCCCTTTGCAAGATCCTCTAAGCCGATGTAACCAACAATCGCCGTTTCCTTAATCAGCACAATAAATTCATTGACCAGCGCAGGAAAAATATTCTTGACTGCCTGCGGAATAATAATCCGAATCATTGTCTGCGCCTTGGTAAGGCCCAAAGACCGGCCCGCCTCCATCTGTCCATGATCCACACTCTGGATACCGGCCCGAATAATTTCAGACACATACGCGCCCGAGTTTAAACCAAAGGCGATACTCGCGATAATCCATTTATCCATTCGCGAGGTTGCAAAAATAACAAAATAAACGATTAAAAGCTGCGTTACCGCCGGCGTACCGCGTATAATATCCGTGTACCACCTCGCCGGAGTCGACAGCCACTTACTCTTTGACAACACCGCAAGCGCTACAAAAATACCGATTGCGATACCAATCACAACCGCCAGCAAGGACACCTTAATCGTAACGCCGAGTCCATTCACTATGTACATATACCGGTTTTCCGCAATAAAATTTAAAATAAAATCCGCCTTAACAGCGGCAAACCAGTTTAAAATATTGCTCCAAATCATCATAAACCATTCAGCCAAACGCTTCACACCTTTACTATTTATACGATTCTTTAAAGCACAAGAACAAAACTCCCTCGTATATAATATCATATCAATCTTCGTTTTGCAATAGAATTTTAAAGCTTTTTGTATATTTATGCATTCTATTCTTTTATATTGAAGCAGTATACAAAAAAAGACGGCGGATTGTGCTCCGCCGTCTTTTTATTTGTTAAATGAATTATTTATCTTTTGCAGCCGCCATAATGAAGCCATAAGCCCAGTGCTCTTTTGCAAGGTCTGTGTACTTCTGTGCCGCATTCGGTGCCGATTCAATCTTCAAAATGCGGTTCATTACAGTTACAACCTCTGCTCTCGTTACCTTGTCGTCCGGTCTAAAGTTGCCGTCCGGGTCGCCAATGATATAACCAAGCTTCGAGAATGCTGCAATGTACTTCTCCGCCCAGTGGCCGGACTGTACATCCTTGAACTTGTGCGTTGCCGCAGCACTCATATCGAGGTCAAGTGCAGCCGCCAGCATCTTTACAAATTCAGCTCTTGTGATATTGCCCTCGCCGCCGAATGTCTTGTTCGGATAACCGTCAACGATCGAAGTTGCGGCAAACTTATTAACGAGTTCTTTATATCCTTCCGGAACATCCGAGAAGCCGTTTTCAATCTTTGCATCTTCGATATCCATTACTTCGTCCAGCGCCTTGAGCACTTCGTAACGCGTTGCCGCACGGTCAGGCTCAAAGAGCTTATCCGACACGCTTTCCATGTACTTAATCTTATTCGCATCGTCCTTGAATTCAGCCTTAGCCGTCTTCATCTTATAGGTGAAGGACGCTACCGTACTGGTCTTAGAATCCTTCATTGCAAACGCTTTAATCGTCGTATTGGCAGAAATGCGAATTCCCTCGCTCGTATAAAGCGTTGCGTTTGACGTTGTCGGTGTAGAGCCGTCCGTCGTATAGTAAATTTTCGCACCTGAAGTCGTTGTCGACAGTTTTACAACAGAACCCTTAAATACTGTAGACCCCGACGTTACCGACGCAGTCGGCGCCTTCACCGTTACACCGCCGCCTGTTCCCGTACTTGGAATTCCGCCACCAGACTTGCGCTTAAATTCTACGCCGATTTCCATATCGTCTTCTACCGTGAACCGCTGTACCGTTGCATTTGTCTTACCGATTGATTCACCATTTACAAACCATTCAGAAACCTCGTACCCCTTGTCCGGTACGGCAATCACTTCAATTGTGCCGCCGATCGGCTGGTCACCAAAGTCACCCTGCAAGCTACCATTGCCCCATACCTTCGCGGTAATTGTCTTCAAAGAACCCTTTGCAACTTTAACTGTAACATCTTTTGTTGCAGTTGTGCCGTCTTCTGCTGTAACCGTAATCGTAATAACTACAGTTTCTTCTTCGTTTGTACGTGTAATCGCGCCTGTTTCCGGGTCAATTACTTCCGGCTTATCAGAACCAGTAAGCGTAAATGTAAATCCATCCGGAGCATCAGGCAATACTACCGTATCGTCTCCCGCTTTAATCGTAATATCACCAATCTGGTCCGCTACATCCTGCGCCGTCATGCTGCCGTCCGCAAAAATCGTCGCCGTCGTCGTCAGCGCGCTGTCCGCAACCGTAACCGTATAATTATCCTTGTCCTTACCGGTAACTTCCACTGCTACGTCAGAAATCGTAACAACTTTATCTTCGCCAGCTTCTGCATCTGCAAACGCAGCAGTACCAGTAACGCTTACATAAACGTCATCACCAGCGATAAAGTCTTTGCCCTCTGTTAAAGCAATCTTTGTCGGGTTGATTTTCGCGTCTGTTGTTTCATCTGCATTCTTATTATATACGCCAATGCTCGCAATCTCAACCTCACGCGGATTTACAATTAAATCAGCATTTGTATAACTGATTGTATAGTTGTCACTTGTTGCGCCCTCAAGCGTAAGCGGATATGTACCCGCAATTACTTTGCTCTCCGGCAAACCTGCAACCGTAACAGGCGTCAGCAAATCATCCTTTGTTTCTTCGTTTACAAAGCCTTCATACGTAATGTCAAACTCGCCAATTTCTTCGCCATAGGTAATCTCTTTTTCAGCAAGCGTAATCGTAAGCGCTGCCGGATTAACCGTAACTGCAACGTCTGCACTTGCCGGCGCATAATCGTCGTCCCCAGCCTGCGAAACGGTAATCTTCGCTTCGCCTGCACCAACAAAGGTAACATTTCCCTCGCCGTCTACCGTTGCAACTTTATCGTCGCTCGAAGCAAATGTAAAGCCCGTCAGTCCCGAAGACGCAGTAGCCGTAAGCTTCACAGATGCGTCGCCATATGTCTTTTCAAGCTTTGTTTCCGATACCGTAATTGTTTGCGGCGTTTTGTCCACAATCTCAAGTTCGCCCGGAACAAATGTTACAACATAGTTCGCATTTACACTGCTGTCAGCCTCTTTTACAACTTTAAACTCGTTACCTGCTGCCTGCGTAATCGGATATTTACCAATCGCTTCGCCAGCAGCGCGTGTAAGACCGCCTACGAGTTTGTCGCCCGCAAGCAACGCATCCTCATTATATGTATATGCCAGTGCGGGATCATCCTCGCCAATCTTCTTTGTTACGTTCGTTGCATTTACTGTAACCTTAATCGGCTCAATTACGAGCGTACCCTTTGCCGAACCGATAAACCCTTCCGTCGCCGTGGCCGTTACTTCATACGTACCCACCGCCGTCGGTGCCTCAGTTTTGCCGTTGTACTTTACTTCTACGGCTACGCCTTCCGGAACGGTAGCTGCTACCGCATGCGGCTGACCGTCATAAGTAACCTTCGTCTGTGCCGGAAGCGTTACATTCACTTCCGGATTTACTACTATAGGCGCCGGCTGTTCAATGCCCGCGACTGTTACCGGATTCAGCACGTCATTGTTCCAATAACTTAGCGCTGTTACATGCACTTTTATTGCAGTTTTTGCAGAAATATTGGCATCCTCTTTTACCTTAAACATAAAAGTTGTCAAAAGTCCGTCGCCGGAATGAATCGCCTCAATGTGACTGTAGGAATACTTTGCCACAGCTTTCGCGTCCGGGTATAATTCTTCGTCTGTGGTTTTAGGATTCATCATTTCCATAACCATTCCCTTGGCGTTCATGATCGATCCTTCTCTGGCAAAGTCTTCCTCCCCAATTTCAAGATATGTATCATCATACTCAAGGTGAATCGTTACAGCCGAAATTCCCTTTTTGTTGCCGGAAACGCTAACAGGAATCTCTATTATGTCGCCCGCCTTACCCGTGATAAACCCTTCTGTCCCACCGCAACTAATCGTCACGTCGCCTTCTGCTGCCGACACGGAAAAAGCGCCGACGCACATGGTAAGCACCATGGAGATGGCCAAGATAATACTTAAAATTTTCTTAGACATGATCTCTACCTCCGTTTTAAATTAATCGAAAAGATATGCCCTGCATATCATAATCAATCATTCTATGTGATTCCATTATACAGGATATTTCACATAAAATCAACTACCTTTTATTACATTTCTACTACAAATTCGTTAACAGAAGACATACATTTTGTATCAGAGTATACACAAACACCTACAGGGCGCGCTCTGTAGGTGTCAAACTAATCTATACAGTTTCAATTTCTGTGTTTGCATTCGCAAGCGCATCAGTAAACGTCTCGTCCAGCTCAGCATCCGTGATAAAACAGTCGATTCTGTCAAATTCGGCCAGCTTCAAAAACCCGACCTTCCCGATTTTTGAGCTGTCGCAGAGATAGTATACCTCCTGGCTGTTTTTCAGCATAGCCGCTTTCGTCGCACATTCAAACTCATTGCTCTCCAATATGCCTGCCGACGCGGTCACGCCCTTGCTGCTGAAAAACATCTTCCCTGCAAAATACTCCCGCTCAATCGTCTTGACGGCAATTTCTCCAATGTAGGAATGATTGTCCGACACAATGCCGCCCGCCGCTATCACCTTAATCCCCTCGCAGCCGGCAAGCTCGTTTACAACCCGCACGGAGTTTGTAATAACTGTCAGATTGCGCAGCCCCTTCAGCTCCCGCGCCATGTAAAACGTCGTCGTCGACGCATCCAAAAAGATCGTGTCCCCAGCCGTCACATGTGCGCCCGCTGCTTTGGCAAGCTTTTGCTTCACGTCGACGTTCGTCCGCTTCCGCTTCTCATATGAAAGCTCGTACGAGGTCTGGCTCACCGGCACAGCGCCGCCATGCGTCCGCATGAGCGCCTCCTGTTTTTCGAGCTTTTCGAGGTCGCGGCGCACGGTTTCCTCCGTCACGCCAAGCTCCGCACTCAGCCGGCTTACCCAGACAGAGCCGTTCTCCTCCAACAGTTCCAGTATCCGTTTCTGGCGTTCCAGCGCAAACATAGGCCGCCTCCTTCTTGATTTTTAATATTTTGAACGTATAAAACATAAGCCGTAAGAATTGTGTTCCTGCTTCGCAGGAGGAGGGATTTATCCCGACAGCAATTCTTTCAATCCCAAGTCTATGACTTGGGGTTGCGGCCCCGTTTGGCAAGGATTGTTACGCTGTCACCGTTTTTCAGGCCGGCGCAGTTCGCGTCGTCTGTGTCAATGTGCATTTCGCTGTGGAAGTCGTCGCGCACGCGCACCTGCACGTCGTAAAACTTCGTCGGCTTCTCGCCCTCGACCAGCACGTCGACTGTGTCGCCGTCGCGCACGCCATTCTCCTCTGCCCCTTCAGGTGAAAGGTGAATATGCCGATTGGCAATAATGACGCCCTCCTTTAAATAGACGCTTCCCTTCGGCCCGACAAGCACGAGCCGCTCGCTGCCCGCAACCTCACCTGACGGGCGCACCGGCGGGCTGACCTTTAATATAAATGTATCCGTGCGTGAAATCTCAACCTGTGTCGACTTGCGCACCGGGCCGAGCACCCGCACATTCTCGATCGCTTTTAGGGACGGGCCGACGAGCGTCACGACCTCGTTTGACGCAAACTCGCGCCCCATCAGCATTTTTTTGACCGTCAGCTCATACCCTTTGCCGAACAACGTTTCCAAATCGCTCCGGCTCAGGTGGACGTGCCGCTGGGACACGCCGACCTTGATCCGCGCGCCCGCGTGTTTTGCTTTCCGGTTCCCGCTCATACTATGTAGAACCTGTGTCACAACCGCTTCGATTACCTTTTCTCTGTCCATGTCGTCACGCTCCCCGCCTACGCTTCAGCCGCGTCCATATCAAAGAATTTGAGCAACTCCGCGTGCGGCCGCGCAATAACTTCGCAGCCGTACACCTTGCCGAGCGCGCCCGCACACGCCGCGCCCGCCTCTACTGCGGCGGTCACGTCCGCAACGCCGCCCGCCACAATAATCGTCACAAGCCGCCCGCCGAGCCGCTTTTCTGTATGTATAAGCCGAACCTGCGCCGCCTTGAGCATCGCGTCCAGCCCCTCGATAGAGGCGACAAGCCCCTGTACCTCTAAGATTCCCAAAGAATTCATCGCGCTTTCCAACCTCACTTTTCAAGCTCCCGCATGGTTTTCGGCAGTTTTTTGTTGAACCCGTCGCGGTTGATATCGAGCAGATACGCCATATGCTCCGTATCCTTCTCCGGATTTGCAATCACGTGCGACACGATAAAGCGGCCCTTGCCTTTTGCATAGTCCGCCGCCGCGTCGACCGCCGCCTGCACATCCGCGACCTTGCCCTCGACCTTGACCGCCATGACGAGCGGCGCGGGTACGTCCTCCCGAATCGGGCGGTTGCGGTCAAACGCAATCACCTTTACGTCCGCCGCCTTTGCTGCAACGTCCGCCGCGCACAGCGCGGTCGTAAAGCTATATACCTCAATGATTCCAAGCGCTCTCATTGTTTTTGCTCCTTAATTTCTTCATATAATATGGAACCCGTCAACCAGCACGCACCGCCGCTGGCGCGTAAAGCTGCGCGCACTCGTCAGCCCCTCGCCCGTCGGGCCTGCGATGGTAAACGTCGTATGCCCCTCGCCGCCCGCGCCGATGCCTGCATAGGAAGGCGCGTTTTTAACAAAGATGGTCGTTTCCACCGCGCGTGCAAACGCGGTCAGGTGGTCGACGTTTTTGGAGTGGATGTGCGCCGAGTGGCGGTTGCCATGCTCCGCCTCCACCGCAAGGCGAATCGCCTCGCTGATGCTGTTTACCCGCACGACAGGCAGAATCGGCATCATCAGCTCCTCCTGCACGAACGGGTGGCCGCTCTCCGTTTCCATGATAATCAACCGCGCGTCGGAGGCAATGCCCAGTTCCTTCAAAAACAGGGACGCATCCTTACCGACCCACTTTTTATTCAGGCTGTATTTTCCATCTTTATTATGAAGTGCAATTTCCACGAGCTTGTCGATCTGCGCGCCGCTGATCCGGTATGCGCCGTTCTTTACCATCTGTTCCATCAGCTCGTCGCAAATACTGCCGAGCGCAAAACACTCCTTTTCCGCAATGCACGGTAGGTTGTTGTCGAAGCTCGCCCCCGCGACAATGTCGCGCGCCGCCTTTGCAATGTCAGCCGTATCGTCGACGATGACCGGCGGGTTGCCCGCGCCTGCGCCGATGGCCTTCTTGCCCGACGAGAGGAGCATCTTTACAACGCCCGGCCCGCCCGTCGCAACGAGCATCTTCACCGCAGGAGAAGACACCATTTCTTTGCTCGAGTCCATAGTCGGCGTTTTGACCGACACGACAATATTTTCCGGCCCACCCGCCGCCTGTACTGCGCGGTTGACCAAATCGACGGCATAGTTGGACGTATCCTTTGCGTTCGGGTGCGGGTTAAACACCACGCCGTTGCCCGCCGCAATCATGCCAATCGAATTGCACAGCACAGTCTCGCTCGGGTTGGTCGACGGCGTAATGGAGCCGATAATACCGTACGGCGCCATCTCGACGAGCGTCAGCCCGTCGTCGCCTGTGTACGCGCGCGGGGATAAATCCTCCGTGCCGGGCGTTTTGTTCGCCACGAGCTGGTGCTTGATCACCTTGTCCGCCACGCGGCCCATGCCCGTTTCCGCAACGCCCATGCGTGCCATCGTTTCCGCTTCGTTTAAGATATATTCGCGTATCTTTGCAATCATCGCCTCGCGCTGGGCCACCGTGTAGCCGCGCAGCTGGCGATACGCGAGCTGCACCGCCACGAGTGCGTCGCCCATGTGCTCAAACACGCCCTTCTGTGCGCCTGCCGCCTGCGGCGCAGGGTTTGCCGCGCCCATCACCTCGCGGATAATCTGTTCAATTTTCGCCTCATCTATCTGCATGTTCGCCGCCCCCAATTATACTCGATCTCAAAAAATACTCTTCGCCAAATCCTTGTCCGGGTTTGCAATCACCGCGCAGTCGAGCAGCATCGCGCTCTCCTTTAACTCCTGCTTCACCCGCTCGACCGCAGCCTCTGCCGCTGCAACGCTGCCGGTAAACAGCAAATACGACTTGCCGCACATGCCGACCGCGAGCCGCAGTTCAATCAGCTCAACCAACGCCGTCTTTGCAGCCGTGTCCGCCGCGCAGACCGCGCTCGCCGCGCTGTACGTTTCCACAATGCCGAGCGCTTTCATCTCGTCTACCGGCACCGCGCCAAGCATTGCGTCAAAAATCTTCTCGTGCGGGTTGCCGAGCAGGAAGCTGTCGACAATGTGCGGCGCATACGCCTTGCACGCCGCGTCGCGCGACGCTTTTACCGCGCTCAGCTCGCCGGTAAACAGAATGATATATTTGCCTGGGCAGACGACCTTCGCCTCAAGCACGTCGACCGCCGCCGTCTTTAAAATCAGGTCGGCCGCCAGCATCCCGCTTGTGACCGTGCCCGTTTCCACCATTGCAATCGCTTTATGCATTTGCGCCCGTCCCGCCTTCCTGTTTTGTTTCAACTATAATATATGTATCCGTCGCCTGCGTAACTGTACCGCAAATCGGCGTATGAATATCCACGCCGAGCTGGTCGTTCCCGGCCGCCGCGACGCATTGCCCGCGCACTACCCGTTCGCCCACAGCGACAACCGCCACTGCCGGAGCACCAATATGCTGGCGCAACGGGAGCTTCACCCGCTTTGGCACAATTTCCCGCTCGTCGAGCGGCGCGGGCACATCGTAGCGCACTAAATCGAGCCGCGCAAGCAGGCGCGACATCGGCAGACGCGCATAGTCGCGCGTTTCGAGCACGCCCGTCCCTTCTGCCTGCGGGGGACGGACGCCGTTTTTCCGCAGTTCGTCCTTACATGCTGCAATCAAACTGCGCGGGTTCAGCCCCTGCGGACAGGCGTACATCTCACATACGCCGCACCCGCAGCAAAACGCCGTATTCCGCACGGCGGCAATATCTGCCGCATGACCGTCCTTGACCGCCCGCATAAAGGCGTGCGGCTCAATCGGATGGCCCAGCAGATGGCGGGGACATAAATCCGTACACATGCGGCACTGGCAGCACGCGCTCATAGCGCGCTTCACCGACACAGAAGAACGAATCCGCCGCTTATTCACAATCGTATGCTCCGGCGGCATGAGTAAAATCGCATTTGTCGTCTTTGTCACCACATCATACGGCGAGGCGATGCAGCCCGTCATGGGGCCGCCGCTGATATATACCGCGTCCTCCCGCGCCGCGCCGCCGGCGAGCGCCACCGCGTCGCCAAACGACATGCCGAGCGGCAAACGCAGCGTACACGGCATTTTGACCTCGCCTGCGATGGTCACGTACTTGTGCGTAACCGAAATATTCTCCGCCGCGCGCGCGGTGTTGTAGGCCGTTTCCACATTAAAGACGCACACGCCCACCGATCGCGGCAGATGCCCCGGCCCGACCGTGCGCCCTGTTGTTTCCTGAATCAATACAATTTCGTCGCCTGCCGGATAAATTTCCGGCAGATACGAAAGCGTAAGGCATGGGTACGAGTCCAGCTCCACACGCGCCGCCTCCGCCGCCGCGGTATACGACGGCTTGAGCGCAACAATTGCGCGCGATGCGCCCACGCTTTCGCGCAAAAGGTCAAGTCCTTTTAAAACCACACCGGCATGTTTTTGCAATAGCTGCCGGTGCGGTTTTAAAAGCGGCTCGCACTCGGCACAGTTTAAAATCACCGTGTCGATTCCTTCGCCTATTTTGGCGTAAGTCGGGAAGCCGGCGCCCCCCGTGCCGACTACCCCAGCCCTTTTCAGTTTTTCGCAAAGCGCCCTTACGTCCATCTTCTTCATACCTTTCCATGTTCCAGTCCACTCGCGTCGTCGACAATCCCGACAATCGCCGCGTCGACCGGGCTTGTCTCCAGCCCGGTCCCGACGCGCGCCGCGCTTCCGACGCTGACAAGCACCGTCTCGCCGACACCAGCGCCGACATTATCGACCGCGACGATACAGCCGCCGTCCCTATTGGAGAGCGGCTCTACTACCATAAACTTGCTGCCCAAAAGCTTTTCGTTTTTCCTCGTCGCAACGACGCTTCCAATCACTTTTCCAATCATCATGGCGTTTCTCCCATTTCTATCAAATAGAATTACCTGTGCCCAATCGCGCGCCTATGTATGATTAAAGCGTTGGCAGAATCTTTTCTACATCGCCGTGCGGGCGCGGAATTACATGCGAAGCGATTACTTCGCCGAGGCGTGCTGCGCTCTGCGAGCCGGCCTCTACCGCCGCCTTCACTGCGCCGACGTCCCCGCGTACCATCACGCTAACCAGCCCGGAGCCAATCTTCTCCGTCCCAATCAGCGCAACATTTGCCGCCTTTACCATTGCGTCCGCCGCCTCAATCGCCGCGGTCAGACCTCTTGTTTCCACCATGCCCAATGCTTCCTGTGCCATTGTTGTTTCCTCCTTAAATATGTGTTAATTTATTTTATTCGTTGATAATCGCAATTTTGAGCCCTTCCATTTTCAGGTTCGTTTCGTGCGCTTCGTTAATCTTTTCGAGCGGGAAACGGTGCGTAATCAGCTCCGTGAGCGGGATACCAATCACCTTTGCACGCTTCATAAAGTCAAACGTCGTCGCATAGTCGCGCAGCGTGTACACCCACGAGCCAACCATCGTCAGTTCCTTCGCACAGATGTCGAAGTGCGGGTTGATTGTCGCGTCGCCGCCGTTGATAAAGAAGCCCAGCTCGCACAGGCCGCCGCCGTTGCGGATGAATTTGTAGATGTTGCTGTGCGCCACAGGCGAGCCTGTGCATTGGAACGCAAAGTCGCAGAGCTTACCGCCAAACGTATCCGCCACCGCACCGGCAAGCGCGTCAACCTCTTTATATTCCTTGAAGTTGACAACATGCGTCGCACCCATTTTGCGCGCAAAGTCAAGCCGTTTTTGTTCGCCGTCCACGGCGGTAATGTGCTCGATGCCCATCGTCCGCAGGACAGCAATACAAATCAGCCCGATTGGGCCGCACCCCTGCACGACAACACGGCTGTTAAACCGCAGAATCCCCGTCGTCTTGGCCCGCTCCACTGCGTGGACGAGCACCGCGCACGGCTCAATCAAAATCCGCTCATCGAGGCTTAGATCGCTTACGTTAAACACCGTCGAACCGCCGCGGATCAGCAAGTAGTCCGCAAACCAGCCGTTTAGGTGGATATCGTCGTCCGGCAAAAGGCCGTACACGTCCGCGCCGCCAATGTTCTGCTTGTTCAAATCAAACATCGTAATGTCCGGATTGTCAGCAAAAATCATGCACGTTACGACCTTGTCGCCAATATGTAAGTCCTTACCCGCGCTGTCCTTTTTCACATTTTTTCCCATCTTCACGATTTCGCCCGTGCCCTCGTGACCGAGCACGACCGGAATGAGCGAGAACGGGTCGCGCTTAAACTCGTGCGCGTCCGTGCCGCAAATGCCGCACCCCTCCACCTTGACCAAAATATCGTCGTCGCCCACCGGCGGGATGGGGTATTCTTTGATGTCATAGTGCTCCAGCGCCGTCAGCATTGCTACGCGCGACGTGTTCCCCACCGGCTTTGCCGCCGGTGCAGCAGTATCACCGTCGCGCAGCTTTGCAAGCACATTTTGCACGATTTGTTCAATGTTTTGCTCGTTTATATCCATATTGACCTCCTGTCACAGCGCAAGGCATTATTTCCCAAGCTGCTCAAGCACTTTCTTCGTAATCGCCGCTACCAAATCCGCGTCCACGTCCTTCGTACCGGAGCAGGAGCACGACGCACCGCCGCAGCTATGGCAGCTCGGCTTGCCGGCCTGCGCGTTCGGGCACATGTCCGCCGGGTGCTTGCCCGTCATGCCGAACTTTCTGCGGATTTCGTAGAGTCGCTCTACCTGCGCCTGCGACAGCTCCTGCGGGCCGCCGAGCTGCTTGGACAAGAACAGCAATTGCGCATAAAACTCAACCGACTCCATCTTGTGATACGCATTCAAAAGCGAGTCGCCATACGTGAGTGCGCCATGGTTCTCCAAAAGTACCGCGTCATAGTGCTGCAAATATTTTGCGACCGCATTTGGGATCTCCTCCGTCGACGGCGTGCCGTACTCCGCAATCGGCACACATCCGAGCGCAATGACCGCCTCCGGCATGATCGGCTGCGTCAGCGGGATACCCGCGATGGCAAAGCTCGTCGCGTACATCGGGTGCGCATGTACGACCGACTTTACGTCCGGGCGCTCTTTGTAGACGCGCATATGCATTTTAATCTCCGACGACGGCTTAAAGCCCTTGTTCGCCTGAATCACATTCCCCTTTGCGTCCACCTTGCAGATGTACTCCGGCGTCATAAAGCCCTTGCTCACGCCCGTCGGCGTACACAAAAACTCGTTGTCCGACAGCTTCACCGAGATATTGCCGTCGTTGGACGCAACCATCCCCCGGTCATAAATGCGTTTTCCAATTTCGCAGATTTGTTTTTTGATTTCATATTCCGATACCATTTCTCTGCACTCCTTATCTGTGTTTCTTTTTGTTTTCTGTAATTATTATGCCACTTATCTCTGTATATGTCAATATATTTCTTTGTTTTGTGTTGTTTTCTCTTTTCTTTTTCCAAGTTTTCTGCATATTTTTATGTTTTTGTAATAGCACATACGCTAAAGCCGAGCTTCTCCTCGGCAAACTGCATAATTGCGCGCATGGCTGCCTCAACCTCGGACACCGTTCCGGTAAAAATCAGCGTCCCGCTGAAACGATCCACAAATCCCAGCGATATGCCACTGGATTTTAATCCGAT
>URQR01000023.1 GCA_900550065.1 uncultured Eubacteriales bacterium
AAAATTAAGAATCTGTTTCGCGAAATAACGATATAGGGAGATGGTGGATTTGGCAGGGATTCATTCTGTATTTGAACGGGCCGAAAAGAAATATCTCGTGCCCGATGAAAAATTTGCTCCGCTGGCAGAGGCGATGCGCACCTATATGACAGAGGATGAATATGGGCAATACACAATTTGCAACATTTACTATGACACAGACAGCGACGAGCTGATACGGCGCTCGCTTGGCAAACCGAAATATAAGGAAAAAATACGGCTGCGCAGCTACGGCGTGCCGCAGGAAGACACTCTCGTCTTTCTCGAGCTTAAGAAAAAGATGAACGGAATTGTTTATAAAAGGCGAATCAGCCTCCCCTACGAAAGCGCGTACAATTATCTGGGCGGCGGCGTTCTTCCAGAGGGCTGCGATAAACAAATACTGCAGGAAATCGACTACTTTATCCGTTACTACCAACCTGTTCCGAAACTGTATTTAGCATATGACCGCATCGCCTTCTGCGGCGCAGACGACCCGGGCCTGCGGATTACGTTTGATACGGACATCCGCAGCAGGCGGCATGATTTAGAACTGTCAAAGGGCGATTATGGCGCGCCGCTTTTTATGGAAAGTGAACATCTGATGGAAATCAAAGCCGGTGCGGCGATGCCGCTCTGGCTCACGAGGCTCTTGTCTGATTTTGAGATATATCCGATTTCCTTTTCTAAATATGGAAGAATTTATTTAAAAAACCTGCAATGGAAGGAGGAAGACGTATGTTTACCAGTATAATCAACACGACGGAAGGCCTTACCATCCTGTCCGCGTCCATCTGTACACTGTCTTCTATCCTGCTGGGCTTTATCATTGCACTTGTATATATGAGGTGCGGTCCATACTCAAAAACGTTTGCAGTCTCACTCGTTCTGCTCCCCCCGCTGGTGCAAGTGGTCATCATGATGGTCAACGGCAACCTCGGCGCAGGCGTTGCGGTGCTCGGCGCGTTCAGCCTTGTCCGGTTCCGCTCCACACCCGGCAGTGCAAAGGAAATCTGTGCAATCTTTTTTGCGATGGCGGTCGGCCTTGCGACAGGAATGGGCTATGTCACCTTTGCGGCAGCGGTAACAGTCGTCATCAGCCTTGTGATGCTGCTCGTGTCCATGACACGCTTCGCGGAAAAGGGCGGTACGGACAAAACGCTGCGTATTACGATACCGGAAAACTTAGACTATACGGATGTGTTTGACGACTTGTTTGCGCGCTACACAAAGAAGTATTCACTCGAAAGCGTCAAAACAACGAATTTGGGTAGCTTGTTCGAGCTGACGTATCATATTACGCTAAAGGATATTAAAAAGGAAAAATCGTTTCTCGACGAAATACGGTGCCGCAACGGTAATCTCACGGTGATTTGTTCCCGGGCGCACACCGTTAAAGATGAATTGTAAAGGAGGCTAATCATATGGACTTCACAAAACTGTTGTCCCTGCTGTTGTCTTTGCCGCTGACCTTTTTGACCGGATGCAGCGCAGATACGAGTACGGCGCCGCCACAGAACGCCGGCGCGGCGATTCAGACAACAATTGGCTACGAAGACAACGACTACTACAGCGATTGGGCCGGCGAACCGTACGAGACAATTACGCTGGCAAGCGACAAAATTGAATATAGCGGGACAGGCGCTGTGGTTTCGGGTACAACGCTCACGATTCGCTCCGAGGGCACATATGTTGTAAGCGGCAGCCTGACTGACGGGCAGATTATCGTCGACGCAGGCAAAGACGACGTGGTGCGGCTCGTTTTAAACGGTGCGGAATTATACTGTAATACAAGCGCACCGCTCTATGCGAAGCAGGCCGAAAAGCTAATCGTGAGCCTGCCTGACGGAACGAAAAACGTGTTGTCGGATGCAAGTGCCTATCGCTATGAAACAGAGGATACCAGCGAGCCGGACGCGGCCCTTTTTTCCAAAGACGATCTGACAATCAATGGCGGCGGTACGCTCACTGTCAACGCAAACTACGACAACGGAATAAAAAGTAAAGACGATTTACGCGTCATCGGCGCAACACTTGACGTTACTGCAATCAATAACGCCATTGTAGGCCGCGACGGTGTTGCGGTCAAATACGGCAGCTTTACGCTTACATCGGGAGCAGACGGTATCAAAGCAAACAACGATACCGATACGGACAAAGGCCTGATTGAAATTGAGGATGGTATTTTCCGCATCACCGCCGCGCAGGACGGTATCCAAGCAGAAACCACACTTTCTATCTTTGGCGGTGAATTTGAGATCGAGACGGGCGGCGGCGCCGCGCGCGCGCCTGCACGGCAGAATACCCCTATGGGCGGCTTCGGCGGCAGGGGCGGTATGGGGATACCAGACGGTCAAACACCGCCCGAACTGCCGCAGGAGGGACAGCCGCCGGATAGTATTTCTGACAAGCCGAATTTTGCTCCCCCTGATATGACGGCGGACAACGCCGAGACGGAGGAGGAAAGCAAAAAAGCGCTCAAGGCAGGCAGCGCGCTTAACATCTATAGCGGTAAAATCACAGCGGACAGCTATGATGATACGATACACAGTAATGGCAATGTCACCGTTTCCGGCGGAATACTCAGCTTGCAAACCGGCGACGATGGTATTCACGCTGACGCGGAGGTATTCATAAAGAATGGTACAATTTTAATTCCAAAATGCTATGAAGGTATCGAAGGCGCCAATATCACGATTGACGGAGGCACGATTGACCTTACTGCGAGCGACGACGGCATCAACGCGGCGGGCGGCGAAGAGGATGAAAGCGTCGGCGATGGTGGGCCGCGCGGCATGGGTATGGGAAGCGGCACAAATACGCTGACCATCAACGGCGGCACAATCAGCGTAAGCGCGGCGGGCGATGGGATTGATGTAAACGGCTCCGTTACAATGAATGGCGGCACAGTTGTTGTAAACGGCCCCACCAGCGGCGGAGACGGCGCGCTCGACTATGACAAGGAATTTATCATAAACGGGGGCACGCTGATTACAGCCGGCAGCGCACAAATGAATCAAGCGCCATCCGACAGTTCGCCGCAAAGCAGCATCGTCATGACGTTTTCCAATACACAGGAGGCAAACAGTACCTTTACCCTAACAGACAGTGCAGGTAATATCATAGCCGCATTTGCGCCGCAAAAGCCGTATCAGGCAGTTGTAATTTCTACGCCTGATTTACAAAGCGGGCAGTCCTATACAATCAATACCGGCGCCTCCGTTTCCGGCAATGCAACAGCCGGATATTACGGCAAAAATGCCGACAGTGCAGGTACCGCACTCGTCACCTTTACGGCGGAAAACACCGTTACACACGTCAACGAATCCGGCGTAACAGCAGGCGGTATGGGCGGCTTCGGCGGCAGAGGCGGTCCCGGCGGGAACATGCCGAACGGAGAGAGAACGCCTCCGGACGGCAGTGAAAGGCAAAACAGGCCGCCAAAACAGCGTCCGCAAAACGACGGACAAACGAATGATACAACGCAAGTACAATAATATAAAACTGCAAAAGACGAGAAAGCCAAGTGGTTTTCTTGTCTTTTTTTAATTTTAATAAAAACTTTTAAAAATCGCTTGACATCACTCGTCTACGGTTGTAGAATGAATATAGACTACATATGTAGAACAAAAAAGGAGGCAGGTATTATGTCCAACGAGGCAATTACAATCAGCGATGCGGAGCTTGAAATTATGAAAGCGTTATGGCGTGGACGCGCGCCAATGAATACGCAGGCAATCAGCAGCGCGGTCGCACATAAAGCATGGAAACGCACGACAATTGCAACTCTTTTAACAAGGCTGGTGGAAAAGGGAGCCGTGCGCGCCGAAAAGCAGGGAAAGCTCTACTGCTATATGCCGCTTATCACAGAAAAGGCATATAAAAAATCGCAGACAAAAAATCTGATTCAAACGCTTTATAACGGTTCTGTGCGTGATTTAGCTGTCTCCCTCTTCGAGGATAACACCCTCTCTGACGAGGATATTGCCGACCTGCGTAAGCGGTTCGGCTTATAGGAGGCAGTCTTATGCTGACACAAATTTTTCTCGCTGTCTTTCTGGTGTCATTGGCCGGCGGCGGATTAACGCTTCTGCTCGCTTTGATGAAGCCAATAACAAAACGGTGCTTCAGCAGTAAATGGCATTATTATATATGGCTTACCGTACTAATCGTCCTTATGCTGCCCGTGCGGTTTCATCTCCCTGCGATTGTGCCGACAGAATCGTATTTTCCGGCAGCGAACGTACAGACACAGCAGCAGAGCGCAGCGCCAGAAGCAACGGCGCCTGCGGCAACAGCCATTACCGTCCCACCGCCAAAACCATTCCCCACATTCTCCTCTGTAAGAGAAACGGCAGCCGGACTGCTTCCTGTTATCAGTCTGCTTTGGCTTGTTGGAGCAGTGGTATTGTTTGCCGGAAAGTCAGGTGCATATCTTTTGTTGCTTTATAAAATCCGCCGCACAACAAAGGTTGTCCCCTGCCCCGAACTGAAAAATTTTACGGTTAAAGCAGTCACAGTTCGGACAGGCGGCGGCTTTCACGCCCCGTTTTTGATTGGTTTGCTGCGCCCAACGCTCATTTTGCCGCAGATGCCTTTAACGCAGGAACAAAAAAGTAACATCCTGCGCCATGAAATGACGCATCTTAGACGGCGCGACCTTTACTACAAATGGCTTGCATTTGTTATAGGATGCCTCCATTGGTTTAACCCCGCGGTCTACTATGTCACAAGACAAATCAACGAAGCGTGCGAAATATCGTGCGATTTAGCAGTGACGGATACAATGAACACAGCAGAAAAAACCAGCTATATGAATACAATTCTTACTGTATTAGCTTGTCAAAAAGGGCAAAGCGCATTTCTCTGCACAGGGATGACAAGCGGCAAAAAACAGATTGAAAGGAGATTTTTTATGATTAAAAACAAAAAAACAACAAGCAAATTCATATCAATCCTGTCGGTAATCGTTGCCCTTGCAATGCTGTCTACAACCATATTTGCAAGCGGTGTCCTGTCTGGTCTAAGTGAAACCAACGATACGATTGAGATTACAAATAACGGCAGAAAAATTGAACTGATAAATAAACCCTTTATTGAAAACGGCGAGGTGTATCTGCCGCTTAGAGAAACCTTTGAAAGACTTGGCGTTATGGATCACGCCGGAAGCTATATTTCTTGGGATAATGGCAAAATCGAAGTGTTTTTCGGATACGACAGTAATGGCACTGCTGTTAAAATGGATGATAGATTTGAAATGGAAATTGGCAAAAAATATTTATTTTATAATCCCAGTAATGATTTACCAAACAGCGACGCGTCAAGAGACATGGATTATGCGCCCCTCTTGGCAGGCCAAACGACATATGTACCGTATTCGTTTATTTTCTGTATGTTGTGGGATATAAATTATGACGAAGACGGAAATTCGATTGAAAATAGCTCCAATTTCAATATAGGGGTCAAAATAGCGAATTCTGACGGCTCCATTGTCTATGACCGCGAAAATTTGAAAAGTCCGCAGTCGGTCATAACGTCGTTTTTTGATGCGTTTTCTCAAGGAGAATTTACATTTATGAAAAATTACTGCACGGAAAATTGTATTCAAGACTTTTTCGGGGACGGATATGTGTTTGGTATGACACAGGCATCGCTGATCAACCTACATATTGACCCATTGGAGTACGCGAAATCGTCAAACAGTTTTGTCGCTCAAGTAAACGTCGCTATGCAGCCTGCGCCGGGCTCTGTATATTTGCCGGACCAAACGACAGCAGGCTTTTACCTGATTCTGCTGCGCCAAGAGGACGGCAGCTATCGAATTGATGAATTCGCTACAGGCCTTTAATTTATTTTATGCAAAAGTAGGCATACCGTATCGGTATGCCTACTTTTTTATTGGTTAAGAAGGTCAGGATAAGTAGCCCGCCCGAGGGCGGGTAAAACAAATTAGCGGCAGCATCCGCAGCCACAGCCGCAACCGCAGTTACAGCCACAACCACAGTTTGTGCTTGCTGTGCTTGCGCAGCCGCAGCCGGTGCGCGCGCTCCCGTTGTTTGCGGTCGAACCTGTGTACACTCTTACCGGAACATACCCAATCGAAGCCGTCATCCCGCAACCGCACGAAGAAGCAGAACGCGCCGCCGCACCAAACCAATTGTTGTTACAACACATATGAATTGACCTCCTAACCAATTTAGCGGATTTTTAACCCGCAATATAGGATATGCGACGCACCGCCGGCGTGTGCAGCTAATTTTTAATAAATGCGCCGAGCTTGACAAGGTTCGTGTCCGTTGTAAAGTTTGCCATGTTATAGAGCACCAGCATATCGGTTATGCCGTGCTCGTCGAGATACGCAAGCGGGTCAGCGCTAAAATAGCGCAGGTCGATAATGTGCACGGATTCATAATGGTTTACTAAAAGCGGCAAGATACTGTTGGCATAAGAGTCTTTGAACACAGCGAGCGATTTTCCGTTATGGTTTGTAGTATCCACCGTGACAACCGGGTGGTTGCCGTCAAAAAATACGCTGTACTTATCCTTTTTGTCAAGCCATGCAGGTTCATACATACTGTCGGACTGCTTCGACTCATAGACGTAATTTACCTTGTATCCAATGTCAAAATTCGGCCTGTAAACGCTGACCGTGTCCGGCTTTGCGTCAAAGAGCGCCGCCTTTGACCACGTTGTGCCATAAAAGCGGTCCGATAAATCCTCCTTTGTAAAATCGCTTTCTGCATACGGCGTAATCCCAAGCTGTTCACAGAGCGATTGATACACTAAAAAGCTGCCGTATGCCGTTTGGTGGTGGTCTGTTCTAAAATAGATGTAATCGCCCTTGTGGGCCGCCAGCGTCTCCGTCGGGTCGATACGCTTCACATTCGTACCCGACAGCGTGTCCGCCGCCAGCTGCGCCGCGCGCTGCTGTACGGGCGTATAACAATGCGCAGGCAAATAATCGCGCAGAATTTCATACGCCGTCGGCACAAGCAGCAAAGAAATATTGTATTTTCCAAGCGCGTCCGCCTTTTTGATCGCGTTTAGGCTCGCCGCCGCAGTTTTCAAGTCGGTGGTGGTTGGCTTTTCAATCAGATACCCCTCTTTTGCAAAGTAGACGCCGTTGTTTTCCTGTTTGCCCGACGCACGCTCCAAGTGCGCCTTTATCCGTACAATGTCGTCGCGCATCGGGAATTGGTCGGTGGTATATTCCTCTATTTCCTTTGTAAATTCCCCCGATAAAATTCCCTCGCTGCTGAGATGCGGCATCTGCGCAAGCACCCTATTTTCATTTTCCGAAAAATACACAGCAGGCTTTAGCAGACAAACCCCCATGACCGCCACAAGCACGGTACAAAAAAGAATCGAGACCCATTTCTTGATTTGTCGTTCCACAGCAAACACCTCCTCCTGTCTATGCTAAAAGCGAAAGTATAAAAACGGATTGTAAGACGAGTCAACAAGATATATCGTACAGAGCGTAAGCGCGGCAAAGGCAAGAACGCCCACTACGATATACCGTCCGCCGCGGCATAGGTATTTTTCCCCAAGCCGCCGCCAAAGCGGGACGCACGCGGCAATGCCGACGAAAAGCATAGGCCAGTAGGAGCGCAGGTTATAGAAAAACATATCGTCTGCCAGCCCGCCGTTTCCCATGCCGAACATCGCCTGAAAGTAGGTAAATCCGTCCGCAAGTGAGTCGAACGAAAAAATGACCCATCCAATCAAAATCAGCAATAGTGCGTAGATGTGCGAAATAATTGCCGGTGCTTTATCCAAAAGCTTAAGCAAAAACGCCTTTTCAAGCATCAAAATCACTGCAAAGTAAAGCCCCCATACGGCAAAGTTCCAGCTTGCGCCGTGCCAAAAGCCCGTCAAAAACCAGACAGTAAAAATATTAAAATACATCATAGCCGCACCCCTGCGGTTGCCGCCGAGCGGGATATACACATACTCGCGGAACCACGTTCCGAGGCTGATGTGCCACCTGCGCCAAAATTCGGTAATGCTTTTACTGATATAGGGATAATTAAAGTTTTCTAAAAACTCAAAGCCGAACATCTTGCCAAGTCCAATCGCCATGTCGCTGTAGCCGGAAAAGTCAAAGTAAATTTGCAGCGAGAAGGCAACAATCCCCAGCCAAGCCGTCAACACGGACAGCTCCCCCGGCGCCGCGGCGCTGATCTCGTTCCATAGCGCGCCAATGTTATTGGCGAGCAGAACCTTTTTGGCGAGCCCGGCGCAGAACCGAACCATGCCGTCAAAAAACATATCAAAACTTTCTCTTCTGTTGTCAAGCTGCTCCGCAATCGTGTTATAGCGGACAATCGGCCCTGCGATAAGCTGTGGAAATAGCGTCACATATGCGCCGAACGCAATTATGTTTTTTTGTACCGGCGCATCGTGCCGGTACACATCTATGGTATACGACATCGTCTGAAAGGTGTAAAACGAAATACCAATCGGCAGCGCAAGGCCGAGCAGACCAATATCAAGGTTAAGCGCGGCATTTATGTTGCTGATAAAAAAGTCGCTGTACTTAAAAAACATCAGAATCGCTAAATTACCGACGACAGATGTCACAAGAACTGCCTTGCGCGCGCGCGGCTTTTCCTCAAAACGCGCTAACAGCAGGCCGTTTACATAGTCGAACACAGTGGAAAACAACATAATTGTAATGTAGACCGGCTCGCCCCACGCGTAAAACAGCAGGCTGCAAACAAAGAGCACAAGGTTCTTAAAACGGCGCGGTACAGCGAAATATAACACCAATACCGCCGGCAGGAAAAAATATAAAAACGGAATACTCGAAAAGACCATTGGCACCACCTATTCCGCCGCACAAAGGCGGCAATTTTCGTCTGACTGTAAAACAGAGCGGCAAAATTGCCGCTCTGTTGTCTCTTGCATACAAAAGTGCTTATTTGACTGCACTATTAAACGCGGAAACAGCCTTCTGCCCGTCTTGCGCAATCACCAAAGCCGCATACAATCCCTTTGTCGTTACTGTACCGGCTTTTACAATCTCATACTGGTCGGGCAGGTAATTTTTCCACTGTTCTTTCAGCGTCGCAAGACGGTTCGACAGAGCACTCTTCGCCTCGTTTAAATTGGCCGAGTTTTTAGCTTTAATTACAATCATCTCATTTGCTTTTACATTCATCATTGAGCCATACACTAAAACCTGATCAAAAGCGGACGGGTCAATCTGGTATACGCCCGCATACAGGTCGGACGGAATTTCGCTCATATTGTGCGAATCCGCCGGCAGAGCGGAAACCATTTTATTCATAAGCTCGGACACGGAAACGCTCGGCTCCGGCGCCTTTGTCGGGTCGGGCGTCTTTTCCGGCGCTTTTGTCGGTGTAGCGGCCGGCTGCTGCGTTGCGGGGTTCTTCGTCGGCGCGGACGAGGGCTTTTTCGTTTCTGTAGCTTGTGTGCCGGTGCTTTCCGGCGTCTCGTCGGTCTCACTCTCCGGGCTCGCCGACGGCGATACGGTCGGTGTAGCGGAGACCTCCGGCGAAGGGCTTGCCGACGGGGTCGGCTCCGGCGCTTTGCTGCCGCATCCGGAAAAAGTCACAATAAGTGCAGCCGCAACTATAATTGAACCAAATTTTTTTATTATCATTGTATGTACCTCCATTGTCATTTTAAAGTTTTCACCTACATTGACGCGCACCATTTAAAAAAAGTTCCAAAAAAACTGCATATTTTGTCATGTTCTAATAATTTACATTCACTTATTTTTCGTGTTCTTTTTTGTAGAAAGAAACCGTTTCCGAAACGCTCCGGGCGGCATCCCCGCCTGCCGCTTAAACGAATTTGTAAAATAATGTCCATCCGTAAAATTGAGCTGAGCCGCAATTTCCTTAATTGGAATATCGGTCGTAAGCAACAGATTTTGCGCAACCTGCAGTTTTGCGTCCAATATATAAGCATAGGGCGTTGTATTATATGCACGCTTAAAAACGCGGATTAACTGTATTTTACTGATATAAAACTGTGCGGCGACCTCTTCGAGCCGAACTTCCTGTGTCACACGGTCGTCTAAATACTGCCGAATCTTCTGCGCAAGCGTATTCTGCGGCGGGCGCTGCGCGGAATGGCTGTACATCTGCAAAAGCAGCTTATGGAACAGAAGAGAAAATGTCTCAACCCCCTCGTTATCCACGACCGCCTTATGCAACGCTAAAAATGCATGGTGCGTATCCACAGTAACGACATTGATCTCTTCCGTGAACCGGTAGTTCACCAGCAGCGAGCGGACCAAATCCCCGCTGATACTCATCCAGATTTTTTCGTATGGCTCCTGCTTGTCCGCATATTGCACATAGGACGCCCCCTGCCGAAAGTGGAGCGTATCACCTGCCGACACAGTCCTTATCTCTCCGTCGTGCACAATATATCCCTTGCCGGATATAACAAACTCGAACATATCCGTACTGCGTTTTACCCGGTCAATGCGGTAGTCCTTACAGGGGTATGTCATGCCGACGCTGATGCCGGCAATTTGCGTATCGCCTAAGTATAGTGTTGAAAAAATCCGCTCACTGATTTTAGATATATACATGCTTTTTGCAATCGCCATTCGCCGTCACCCCGTATTCTTGATAATATCTTACACATAATTGAAAATATATTACATTGTTTTTCTCTATAGTTATAGTATAATATAGTTAGAGGTGAGAAGCAAGCAGGAAATTATACACCCAAAATTGGTATAGTACAAATTTCTCCTAATTTGTATGTATAATATAGTATTGCGCAAATAAGCCGTCCGCTTTGGGCGGCTTATTTGCGTTTTTGTACAGCCTGCCGCCGGAATTCGGCCGGAGTCATATTGTTTTTTCCGAAAAATGCGCGGTTAAAATTACGCAAGCTGCCAAATCCACACGCATACGCGATATCCGAAATACTGCGTCCGCTCTCCTCCAGCATCTGTTCGGCGTGGCAGAGTCGGACAGAACTGACATGCTGTGGGATGTTGACGCCGGTATACTCTTTAAATTTGCGTGAAAAATAGTATTTGCTCATATTAACATAATCCGCAATCTGCGAAAGGCTGATTTCCTCCCGGTAATTGCGCGCAATATAGCCAATCGCCTCCTGCACAAGCCGATGCGGCGCTGCATCCGCTTCTTTTTCCTCCATCGGGGCGGCGTGCTCCTGCACAAAGGCGCAAAGCAAATTTACAATCCCACGCTTAGCCAATCCATCCATATTGGTATGCTCCGCCGACCAAGCAAGCAAACGCTTGACACGCTCCTCTACGAGCTGTGCGCGGATATGTGGCTGCGCAAACGTGCCTGCCTTGGGCCAGCCTTGTGCAAGGCCGACAACCTCCGGATGAAAAATAATCAATAGCATCCGGCAATTCTGCGCCGAGTAGTAGTGGATATTGTTGCTGCCTACGGCGAGCATATCGCCCTGCACAAGCTCATATGCCGCCCGGTTTACGCCTACGGTAAGCGTTCCTTGCATCACATAGACAAGCTCGCATGGCAGATGCCAGTGCGCCGGAAAGCATAAGTTGTCGACAACGCCAAAGCTAATCCCGCCCGCTTTCATCTGTAAGGTTTGTAAATACGGCTTCATAAAACTCGCTCCAATCGTTATCGCAATTTTACTGTAAGTATGGCACAAATGGCTCAAAGGCAAAGCCTTTGAGCCTATTTTATCATAGAAGGTACAAAAGCCGCTGTATTCGCTATAGTAAGCGTATACAATCAATTTAAAAAGGAGTGGTACATTTGAGCAAAAAAGCATTGATTTTTCACGGCGGCTGGGACGGGCATGAACCGGTACAAGTTTCCGAGGTGTTTGCCGATATCCTGCGTGGGGAAGGATTTTCTGTCGAGGTTTCCAATACGCTGGACGTGCTGTTAGACACACAAGCACTCATGCAGAACGACCTGATTATCCCCGTATGGACGATGGGCGAGATTACAAACGATCAATGCCGCTCCGTCTGTGCAGCGGTCGAGGCCGGAAGCGGGCTTGCGGGCTGTCACGGCGGTATGTGCGACGCGTTCCGCAACAGCACGGAATGGCAGTTTATGACCGGGTCACAGTGGGTGGCGCACCCGGGTAACGACGGGACGGACTATACCGTCAATATTAAAAAAAGTACAGCCAGCCCCATTACAGAGGGCATCGGCGACTTTGCGGTAAAGTCGGAGCAGTACTATATCCACGTAGACCCGGCGGTCAGCGTCCTTGCAACGACGACGTTTCCTGTTGTTGACGGGCCGCACGCGCCGAACGGTAAGGTAGACGTTCCGGTTGTTTATACAAAATACTGGGGCAAAGGGCGCGTATTTTACAATTCGCTCGGCCATCACGCGGATGTGTTTGACATCCCGGAGGCAAAAGAACTGATGCGGCGCGGCTTTTTGTGGGCGGCGCGATAAGGAAGGAAGTGTTTTTATATGAAAAATGTTGGCGTAATCGGCTGCGGCAATATCAGCGGCATATACTTTAAAAATATGACGACCCTGTTTGATAACATAAACGTGGCGGCCTGCTGTGACCTTGACCGCGCAAAAGCGGAAGCGGCAGCAAAGGAGTACGGAATCGAGCGCGTTCTCACAACGGAGCAGATTCTGTCCGACCCGGAAATCGATATCATTTTAAACCTCACAACACCGCAGCAGCACTTTGAAATCTGTATGGCGGCACTGTGTGCGGGCAAGCACGTCTATACGGAAAAGCCGCTGTCAATCAACAAAGAGGACGGCGATATGCTCGTGCGTACGGCGCAGGAAAAAGGGCTCTATCTCGGATGTGCGCCCGACACCTTTATGGGCGCGGGTATCCAGACGTGTAAAAAGCTGATTGCGGACGGCTGGATTGGCGAGCCTGTCGCGGGTACGGCGTTTATGGTCTGCCACGGGCATGAGAGCTGGCACCCTGCGCCGGAATTTTACTATAAGACAGGCGGCGGCCCGATGTTCGATATGGGGCCGTACTACCTGACCGCGCTGGTGAATCTGATTGGTCCTGTCAAAAGCGTTGTCAGCGAGGCGGCAAAAACCTTCCCGACCCGCACAATTACGAGCGAGCCGAAAAAAGGAACAATTGTCGACGTAGAGGTCCCGACACATATCACAGGTGTTTTAACGTTTGCAAATGGCGCGCTTGTCACAATGATTACCTCGTTCGACGTTTGGGGGGCGCATCTGCCTAACCTTGAAATTTACGGTTCCGCGGGCTCGCTCTCGATTCCCGACCCAAACACCTTCGGCGGCGTAGTCAAGGTAAAAAAATCCTTCCACACGGACTGGCACGAAATCCCCTATACGCATGGCTACAGCGAAAATTCACGCGGGTACGGCGTGTCGGATATGGCGCGCGCAATTGAGGAAGGCGCTGCGGGGCGTGCCTCCGGCGCGCTTGCGAATCATGTGCTTGAGGTCATGCACGCCTTTTTACAGTCAGCGCGCGAAGGCCGCCGCATCACAATTGCGTCCAACCCGGGTATCGTCGACGCATTGAAACAAGCGTAATTCTTTCCACATAAATAGTAAAATTTACGGCGGTATACAAATATACCGCCGTTTTCTTAATTTATCCTGCTGTGAGAAAAAGGAATCCGGCCGCTTAAGCGCGAATATTATATAGAAGCATTGTTTATCTATCGAAGAAGGAATTTATTATTGACAAATCGGAGGAGAATCAAATGAAACGGATAGCATGTTTGCTTTTTGCGGGAATTTTATTGTGTCTTAGCCTTGCCGGGTGCGGCAGCGACAGTGCGCCGGCAACGGCGGGCGTACAAACACACACAGCTTTTACCGTCGCGGCCGATGATTTTATGACACAGTTTATCGGCCTGACAATGCGGGAACCGATTTTTGTCAGCGACAAAGACTCGACCGTAAATCAGGGAGGGAAAATAAAAACATACAGCTTTGACGACAATATGTACAGTAATATCAGATATACACTATCGTTGGACTACCAGCCGGCGGACGGCCTTCTGTCGGGCGTGACACTTTCTTCGCAGCTGCTTGAAAAGGCGGACAAATCGGGCCATGATACCAATCCATTTTTTGGCTTATATGCGCGGGAGGCAATTCGTGCATTAGCGCCTGACGCGGACCTATCAGCCATCAACGACAACTGTAATTTTTCCGGTACGTCGGACGCAGACACATCCTATCAGACCTCTAATCTATCGATTCGTACTGTGATTGTAAACAATACAATTACAATGCAGGTAACAGCTTTATAAAAATGATATAACAATTGTTAGCGTGTGCCTGTAGCTTTTTTTGAAAAAATAAATTTTGTAAAAATCCCGCTTTATGCGGGATTTTTTTTGTACTGCTTGCCTTGCCCGATAAAGCGAACTATAAACCAGATTTTTATGAAGCAATTGCTTTTGTGTCGGATTTTCAGTATAATTGGTTTATATATCGCATTGATTTAGGAGGATAACACTATGAGAAGCCAGGATATCCGCAAGCTTGCGCCGGAAATGGACCCGCTGCGCATTGGAATGGGCTGGAGCTGCGACGATCTATCTAAGCCGCAAATTCTTGTTGAGAGCACCTTTGGCGACAGTCATCCGGGCAGCGCACACCTACTTACGCTCACAGACGGCGTTTGTAAGGGCGTTGCGGCGGCGGGCGGCAAAGGCGCGCGCTACTTTGCGACCGATATTTGCGACGGACAGGCACAGGGCCACGACGGGATCAACTACTCACTTGCGTCGCGCGACGCGCTGACGAACCTAATTGAAATTCATGCGGGCGCAACGCCGTTTGACGCGAGCGTGTTCATCGCAAGCTGTGACAAGGCCGTCCCGGCCCATCTGATGGCGATTGGGCGGCTTAACGTCCCGTCTATTGTGGTAACTGGCGGCGTGATGGACGCCGGGCCGGAGCTATTGACATTAGAGCAGCTTGGGACGTACAGCGCAATGCAGAAGCGCGGCGAAATTAGCGAAAAGCAATTGGACTACTACAAGCAACACGCCTGTCCCTCGTGCGGGGCTTGTTCGTTTATGGGAACGGCGTCAACAATGCAGATTATGGCGGAGGCGCTCGGACTGATGCTGCCCGGCAGCGCACTCATGCCCGCAATGTGCACCGATTTATATGATGTATCCGTCCGCGCAGGCAGACAGGCCGTCCGGCTGGCCGCGCAAAATCTGCTGCCGCGCGATATTGTCACGCGGGAAAGCTTTGAAAACGCAATTTTAGTCCATGCGGCGGTCTCCGGCTCAACAAATGCGCTGCTGCATATTCCCGCGATTGCTCACGAGTTTGGAATCGAACTCGACGCGGACACCTTTGACCGGCTGCACCGCGGCGCACACTACCTGCTCGATGTGCGTCCCGCCGGACGGTGGCCCGCGCAGTACGTTTATTATGCGGGCGGTGTGCCGCGCATTATGGAGGAAATCAAACACATGCTCCACCTCGACGCAATGACCGTAACGGGAAAAACGCTGGGCGAGAACCTCGAAGAACTCAAGAAAAGCAGCTATTACGAAGCTTGTGACGCATATTTGCAAAAAACGGGCCTGCAGCGCACCGACGTCATCCGCAGCTTTGACACGCCAATCAGCAGCAACGGCGCAATCGCGGTTTTGCGCGGCAACCTTGCGCCCGGCGGCGCAGTCGTCAAGCACAGCGCCGTACCAAAAGAAATGTACCGGGCCGTTCTGCGCGCGCGCCCATTTGACAGCGAAGAGGCGGCGATTGCGGCTGTGCTCAGCGACAAAATTATGCCCGGTGACGCGGTCATCATCCGGTATGAAGGGCCAAAGGGCAGCGGTATGCCGGAAATGTTCTACACAACAGAAGCGATATCCTCCGACCCGGCGCTGGCTGCTTCCATTGCACTAATCACCGACGGGCGGTTTTCCGGCGCGTCAAAGGGACCGGTAATCGGACACGTTTCGCCCGAGGCAGCGGACGGCGGCCCGATTGCGCTCATTGAGGAAAACGACCTGATTGAGCTTAATATTCCGGCGCGCAGTTTACGAATTGTCGGAATAGACGGACAGCGAAAGACGGAAGCGGAAATAGAGGCCGTCCTCGCAGTACGGAAGCGTGCGTGGAAGCCGAGGCCGCCGCGCTATGCAACCGGCGTACTGCGCCTTTACGCACAGCATGCCGCCGCACCAATGAAGGGCGGGTATATGGAGCCGAAGCGTTAAAGAACACATTGATACGATACAAGAGCCTTTGTAATCTTACCACAAAGGCTTTTTTGTATCCCCCTTACATCATTATTTTCTGTCTTCAGCAAGCGGTCTCGGATCATTGGTAAGGCCGGCGATGTAGTCAATCGTCACGTTATAAAACTTTGCAAGCCGAACCACCAAACTAAACGGAATCTCTCGTTTTCCCTGTTCATAATTTGTATAAGTCGTTTTATGCATATGCAGAATTTCCACAAGTTGATTTTGCGTCAAATCACTGTCCTCTCTTAAATCCCGCAGTCTTGGAAAGTATGCCAACGCTATCACCCTTTGAAATAAGTTTATAATAGTATTGACATTGTACAACAAATGTTGTATAATTAGTCAAAAATACAACATATGATGTATTTTTCGTCGAGGGGGCACATCGTATGATTATAGGTCAACATCCTTTCTATCAAAAGTGGAAGCAGACCGCGTCGGCATACTGGAAAAAGCGGCGTTTTTTAAAAATTATGAGCCTATTAAATCTGTCACCAAATCAAAAAATGAAAATTCTTGAAGTTGGGTGTGCAAACGGAAAGGATTTTATACAGTTTTTGGGTGATACAACGTTTGATATATGGGCTGTTGATATTAATTTTTATGAGTTTGAACAAAAAAATGTACGGTTTCAAATCGCTGATGCAGCAAACCTTCCGTTTGCCGATCAATCGTTTGACCTTGTGGTTTCTATTGGACTTTTAGAGCATATTGAGCCAATGGAAAAGCTGTGCAGCGTGATACAGGAGTTTGAACGGGTCGGAAAGCATCAAGCGTCGGTCGTTCCGTCTATCTCAACTTTTTTGGAGCCGCACACCGGCCAATTATTTTTCCCGTTCCGACTGCATAAAAAGCTGTTTTCTAAGCAGATCGCCTATCCGCTGCATTTGAATTATTTCACAGAGCATACTTGGACCAAATTTGAGGGCTTTTACGGTTGTAACGTAGCAAAAATCTTTTATTTTCCGCCGTTTATCAAAAATACGGTTATTTATAAATAGTCTCAAAATCTTCGATTTTGATCCATTGGAAGAATTGTTATCGGGACAGCCCCCCTCTTTCTGCTGCGCAGGAACACAATTCTTCGGGCTTCTGTTGCATTTTATGGTATAATAATAAAAAAGAGATATTTTTCTT
>URQR01000024.1 GCA_900550065.1 uncultured Eubacteriales bacterium
ACAACTGCGCCGAACTGCTCGTTTGCTAAAACATTGCTCCACGGCATAGGCGTGCTTTCGCCGTCCTTAAGATAGATAACGTATTCCTCCCGCGCGGTATTAAAGCCGCCGTAGCCGTTAAAATACAGCAGTTCCTCTCTGCCGAGCGGCTCGCTTTCTTTTGGCTTTGCTGCGCTATACACCGGAAGCGGTGCGTCAAACTGCCTATCTGCTATGCGATACTGCTCTGTGTCGAGCACACATGCGCAAAACGTAAACAGCAGGTTTTTTTCTTCTGTGCTCACTTTGCCGCCCTCGAGCACGAAGATACGGCCCGCGCCGGCAAACCCGGCCCGAAACCGTTCCGTCCGTGCGCGCACCTCCTGCAAAAGCGTATCTTGATAGCTGTGTTCTTCGCCGCACAGCAAAACCACGTCAAGGGCAAGCCCTTTAATATTAAAATAGTGGTACAGCTTGATTGCCCAGTTCGCCCGCGCGAGCATGTCGGCGTTTTTCACCTCCGCCAGTAAAAACGGCAGGTCGCCGGATATTCCAAATTTCCACAGGCCACTTTTGGACAGCCTGTTTTCCCGTATCCGTTCTGCATAGCGTTTTTTTGACGCTTTTCCCTCGACAATTGCGGGCAGGTATGACAAAAGCCGCTCCTCCTCGCCGTTTTTTAGGTCGAGGTAGCGCAAAAATAGGGACGCATACGCCTGCGCTTTGACAAAGGTCTCGCCCACCGCCTGCTTTCCTTTCAGGCTTTCACAGATTTGCCGCACCGTATCCTTCGTTTCCCCCGCCGACAGAATAAAGCTGACGCTTGTGCTCTCCAGCGCCCCTATGCGGACTGGTACGCGAAGCGCAAGCACGGGGTCGAGCACCGCGCCCTCGCTGTTGGTAAGCGGGAGCGCAGACTCCAGCGCGCGTGCGTTCGTAAGTGTCCTGTTGCGTCCGATAAACTTCTCCCGATCGGTCTCATAGCTGATATCTCCGCGAATACCATCGCCCGTCACACCGAGGCAGGCCCATATTTCCCGCTGTGCGGCGAACCGTTTGCGCCGCGTGGCAAACAAAATATTGGTGCCTTTCTCATACTGTGTGCTGACAAACAGGCCGGAAAACGCCCGGTGCGCCTCGTCGTCCTGCTTTTTCGTGAGAATCGCCTCCGTGTAAAACGTCAGCGTCAGCATCCGTTCCTGCTGCTCGTGATTTGTGATAGTAACCTCGTGTATCTGTGCATTCTCGTCGGGGCAGACAGTAATCTGTGTCTTCGTATCCAGCCTGTCGTCACAGCGCGTAAACAGTGCTTTATCGTTATAAAACGCCACGGAGCCGCTCTTCGGCGCAGGCGAATTGTGCAGCAGCGTCGCCGGGAACGTTTCGCCCGTTTTGTCGTCTGTGACAAATACGAAAAAGCCGCCTTTTTCGCCTCTGCCATACGCGAAAAAGCGGTTGATGTTTATATCGCCCAGCTTCGCATAGCCGTAGCCTTCACTGTTTAAATGCATCATATAAGTTTTGTTGGATAAAATGTGCGCATGCGGCATGTCATTTCCTCCTGTCAGGACAACCGTCCGTTCGCACGGCGCGGCCTGCTGCGGTAATTTTGTTTTTTTGTCCCGCCGCTTCGACCGGTCCTCATATTTCGTCGCACGGCTCACCGGCGGGCTGATTGGGATTTTTTCTCCGAGCAGGTACGCCCCCGCGCGGATAAACGGCTCTTTTAAAAACCTGTGCTGTAACAGATTTTTGAAGAATACATTGTCCATTGCTAACAAGCTCATGCCGATATGGTGTACCATAAAGCTTTTGACAACCATATACGGCTCTCCCTGCGCAAGCCGCCGCTTCGTAAAGTCGATTGCCTCATACAGCCCGTATGGCCCGTACGCGCCGAGGCCAATCAGCTTTTTTGTGTTTTCCGCCGCTGTGTTGGGCGCAAGCATCGCCGACATGAGCGAGGCATACGGCGCAATCACGCGCTCGCTTGCAAGGCCGCGCTTCAGCCCCAAAACCGGGACACCGAACGCTTGATAGGCGTAGTTTAAATCCTCGTCAAAGCTGTAATACCCCGACTCGGAAATACCGTATACGGGTGCAAACTTCATCGCATACTTCATCTGTTCGCGCAAAGCAAAGTTATAACTTTCGTCAAACACTGTGTTTCGGTAGGAGCGCATCAAAAGAAGCGGCATCAGGTATTCAAACATCGTCCCCGTCCACGACAGAAGCCCCGTGTGCAGGTCCGCCGCCGCCATACTGCGCCCGAGCCGGAACCAGTGTTCGCGCCCCACCTCACCGCGCGCAACGGCGATAAAGCTCGTTTGACGCGCCTCCGACATGAGCAGGTCATAATACGAATTGTTTTTCTTTTCCTGCGCGATATCATATCCAATTGTAAAAAGCTGTCTCTCCGCGTCGTAGAGCGGTAAAAAGCTCGTCGAATCCACAATTTTTTCAATCCGTGCGGCGAGCGCAGAGAGCCGTGCATCATTGTCCCTGTCCGTCGCGGTAAAAGCTGTTTGCAGTTCCTTTGCCATGCGGGCAAGCCGCCCATGCCAGCCGGAATCCGATTCCTTACAGCCTTGCAGAAGCGCGCCGGCCGCAGCCGCGCAATCGCGCGCGCTTGGCGCTTCCCGGTGCAGCACAGCCGGCAGCGGCGCGGTATCCAGCGGTAGGTCCGGCCGCTCGCCGCGCGCCAGCTCCGCCGTACACAAAAGCGCCTCTAAATGTTTTTTCGTAACATCGGGCTTTCCGATATAGTCTAAAAGCCCCTGCCGCACCATAATCAGGTCGGCAATATAATTACCGTTGTCTACAGTCGACACATATTCCGGCGGCATCGCCTCCAGCGTTTTCGTGTTGTACCAGTTGAGCAGATGCCCCTGCCACTTTTTCAGCTTATCAATCGTATCGAGCGTCCGGCCAATACGCCGGGCCATCTGTGATGTGCTGATATAGCCAAAGTCACGAGCGCAAAGCGTCGCGGCAAGCAGCAGCCCGATGTTCGTCGGCGAAGTTCGTGCGGCGACCTTTTGCTTCGGTTCCATCTGCACATTGTCGGGCACGAGGTAGTTGTGCTCCGCCGTGGAAAAATCCTCAAAATAGGCCCACATCTGCCGGGTCAGCAGAGAAAACAGCGCCTTGTTTTCCTCCTTGAGCCGGTTGTCCTTATAATAGGCCGGACGGCTGATTTCACACGCAAACCACGGCGCGGCAAGCCACCACAGACCGAACAGCACACAGAGTGGCAGCACACGACTGTCCACTACGAGGCCGGATGCCAGCAGCAATACGCCAACCAATGGGCTGACCCACATGTTCCGGTAATGGTACGAGACGGTCGTTTTGTCCCGTTTTTCCGCCGCCTGCGCCGTGACCCATGAGAGCATATGCTTTTTTGATATGGCGAGCCGCCACAGCGTACGAATGGCCGCGTCCGCCATCTGGTACGCCTCATACACAAGCATCGTAACGCCCAGCAGATATTCATAGACCGCGCGCTTTGCCCCGTAAAGAATCCTCGCGTTGAATTTCGCGCTGACCCGGTAGCGCATCCGGCCCGCCAGCGCGCCCCACAGCTCGTGGAGCAGCGGATACGCGCCCAGCAGGAGCGTGACCCCCACCGTAGCATAGGCGTAGGAGGCGGGTAAGAACAGTGCGGCAACCAAAAGCAGTAGCTTCACAATCGGAATCACGCTGCGGCGCAGATTGTCAAAAATCTTATATCTAGAGAGGGCGTTTAACGGATTGTTCGTCTTTCCTTTCGGCGAGGGTACGCGCGCGCAAAGCCACGGCAAAAGCTGCCAGTCGCCGCGCGTCCAACGGTGCAGACGGCTGATATGGGAGAGGTATTTCGGCGGATAGGAATCACTTACCTCCGTGTCCGACAACAGCGCACAGCGCAAATAAGACCCTTCAAGCAGGTCATGGCTCAAGATACGCTCCTTTGGCAAGCGTTCATGCAAGACCTGATAAAACGCGTCTACGTCAAAAATACCCTTGCCGACAAAAATAGCCTCGCCGAACAAGTCCTGATACACATCGCTCGACGCGCCGCTGTATGCGTCGAGCCCGCCGTAAGCGGCGTATACCTTTGTATAAAAGCTCTTTCCTGCACTTTCGATATCAATGCCAACCTTTGGCTGCATAATTGCGTAGCCGTTTATCACAATATTTTTTTCCGGGTCGATGACCGGACGGTTCACCGGATGCGCCATGGCGCCGACCATACGCGCCGCCGTACCGTGCTGAAGTCTTGTGTCGGCGTCGAGCGTGATAACATATTTGATTCCGAGTGCGGGCAGCGCAGCGTCAGGCGACGTAAAGCTTCCTACCGCCCCTGTCTTTAGCAGGCGGACCAGCTCGCACAACGCGCCTCGCTTGCGCTCTGCGCCCATCCATCGTCCCTCGCTTTCGCAGAAGGTACGGCTGCGTAAGAGGAAGTAAAACTTTTTATTTTCTTTTGCATATTGAAAATTGAGCCGCTCTACCGCCTGCCGCGCGTATGTCTCAAGTTCGCTGTCCACCGTGTTTTCATCGCTGTCCTTATAATCCGCGAGCAGCGCGAAATAGAGATTCTCCTCCCGGTTCAGCAGGTAAAAGTCCTCTAAATTTTCTACTAATGTATCAATGCCGGCCTTGTCAAATAAAAGCGTAGTCGTGACGATTAGCGTGCTGTATTGTTTTGGAATCCCTTCACGAAGTACAAGCTTCGGAAGAGGCTTTGGTGCGGCAAGCTTTGCCGCAATGCTGTTTGCAAGCTCCGCGGCCGGCTGCGTCGCGAGCAGGAAAAACAAAACGCCAAAGAAAATCGCCGCGCCGACACCTACGGGCAGCAAAAGCAGACCGGCCAATACGCCGGCAAGCAGCGACGGTATCCATATGCTGCAAAAATAAAGCCACTTTCCCCCGCTCCACTCCGGCCTGTTGCAGCCCAGCCGCCTAAGCAGCGCGGCCCGCCCCGCGCCAAGCAGATAATAGCCGATGTGGCGCATCGGTTCTTCGCTGCCGCTTTCTGCTAACTTGACCGCCTCCTCAGCCGCCATATCCTCCGTAACGCCCGCCCGGTCGGCAAGAGAGCGCAGTTCCTCTAAATATAGCTGTTTTGACTCCGTATCCATTTGTTCATAAATTCCGGCAGGGTCAGCCTTCAGCAGGCGCACCGTTCCGCTCACCTCGTCAAACAGCTTTGCAAGGTCCATGCTTTCCATCGCGACGATTGCGCGAATACAGCCGCCCATGCTGGTCTGGTAGCGTGCCTGCATAGCCTGTTCGTCCAAGACGACCTGCCGGCTGTCGAGGCCGCGCCGGTGCAGGGCCTCGTCCACGATTGCCGTGATGCGTGCGCCCGCTTGTCCCTCATGCTTTACCTGTCCCAAAAATGCTGACACAAATGTCTTGTCGATACGTCCACGCGTAAAATAGCGCAGTACCTTCTGGCGCATCTGCTCGGCGTCCGCCTGCTTTGACAGGACATAGGCCGCATATTTGTGCGCGTATTCATACTCTTTGATACAAAACCGGATACGCTTGCAGAGATAGGCGATATTTTCAATCAGCGCAAGCTTTACCATGTCAAAAAAGAGCCATATTTCGTCGCTGTTTAAGTGGGCATGATGCGTATACTCACCTAAAAAATCCCGAATCGACGCTTCGTCCACCTGCGAGATACGGTGTGCGACGAATTCCTTTGCCAGCGCATACGCGACCGTCTTGCCCTTGTACTCGCCCTCCGTTACGGCGGGTGCCTGCTCAAGCATCTCCTGCGACAAAGAGTCCTCAATCTTTGCGATTTCTTTTTCTACAATATAATAATTGTCCAAAATCCACTCCGCGGCGGACGGCAGCGCCTCCCCGCCGACGGATTTTACGTTTAGCTGGCGGTAGACAGAGGTGATATACGCAAAATAAGACGCAAGCTGCGCCTTTAGGCCGTTGTAGCAATTCAATTTTCCCACCGAAAACGAGCTTGCAAGCTCCTGTGCGTATTGGGCCAGCTTATCGTCCGGTAAAAAGGGCTTTTCCACCTTCGCAATTTGGACGCGCGCACTGCTCACCCGCCGCGCCGCGAGCAGCCAAAGCTGTATAAATACAACTACCAACACCGTTAAAAACAATATTTTTGCTATCATGCCATCCATCCTTTGCGCAACATTCTACTGTAACAATTTATTTGTTGACATTCTTGATAGATAGCATTTCCAGTTTGTACTTTTTCATACAGGTGCAGCGTATGGTTTCTGATTTGACCGGCAAAATAAATATTACAGCAAAAAACCGGAAAGATTATTTTCACCTTTCATTGATTTTTTGGAAAAAATTATGCTGACATCAGCAATATAATGTGATATAATATACGCAAGAGCGAGGCTCTTGCGCTTAGAAAAAGCCACTGTCGGGACACCGTCCCTCCTGCGGCAAAGGCCGCACCGTGTCTTTTTCGGGTACGTGCTAAATTTATGATATACTATACACAAGCTAAAGGCTTGCGATTGTTTGTACCGCTTTTGTAAAAATAAAACATTGATATATATTGACTTTCATGGGAGGAAGCCATGCAGGAACAGATTCGTAATTTTTCAATTATTGCACATATTGACCACGGCAAGTCGACGCTCGCCGACCGTCTTTTAGAAAACACGGGCGAGGTCGAGTCGCGCGACATGGAGGAGCAGCTTTTAGACAACATGGAGCTGGAACGCGAGCGCGGAATCACAATTAAGGCGCGTGCCGTACGGCTTAAATATAAGGCGAGCGACGGGAAGGAGTATATCCTAAATCTAATCGACACGCCCGGGCACGTAGACTTTAACTATGAGGTATCGCGCAGCCTTGCGGCGTGTGAAGGCGCGGTTTTGGTTGTTGACGCGTCGCAGGGTATTGAGGCGCAGACACTGGCAAACACGTACCTTGCGCTCGAGCATGACCTCGAAATTGTTCCCGTCATCAACAAAATTGACCTTCCGTCCGCTCGCCCTGACGTTGTAAAGGAAGAAATTGAGGACGTTATCGGAATCGACGCGAGTGAAGCGCCTCTCGTTTCAGCGAAAAACAACATTAACATCGGCGATGTGCTCGAAGCAATTGTAAAGCTCGTTCCGCCGCCTTCCGGCGATGAAACCGCACCGCTGCGTGCTTTAATCTTTGACTCTTACTATGACAGTTACCGCGGCGTAATCGTATACGTCCGCATCAAGGAGGGTACGGTCAAGCCGGGCCAAACGATTCACATGATGGCGACGGGGGCAAAGTACGAGGTTGTGGATGTGGGCTACTTAAAATCCGTCGGGATGCAGAGTGCGGACAAGCTTTCCGCCGGGGAGGTGGGCTACATTGCCGCCAGCATCAAGTCGATGAAGGATGCACGTGTAGGAGATACGGTCACAACGACGGACAACCCGGCAAAAGAACCGCTCACCGGCTACCGCGAGGTACAGCCGATGGTCTTCTGCGGCATTTACCCCGCCGACGGGGCAAAGTACAATGACCTAAACGATGCGCTGTTAAAGCTACAGCTAAACGACGCTTCGCTGATTTTTGAGCCGGAAACGTCGGTCGCGCTCGGTTTTGGTTTCCGGTGCGGCTTTTTGGGCCTTTTGCACATGGAAATCATTCAGGAACGACTTGAACGTGAGTACAACTTAGACCTTGTGACGACTGCGCCGAGTGTTGTGTACAAGGTCATCAAAACAAACGGTGAAACGCTTAATATCGACAACCCGACCAACCTCCCCCCTGCGGGCGAGATTGAATACATGGAGGAACCAATCGTAGCGGCCGATATTATGGTGCCAAAGGAATACGTCGGCAGTATTATGGAGCTGTGTCAGGACCGGCGCGGCACATATAAGGACATGAAATATATCGACGCGGACAGGGTGTCGCTGCACTATACGTTGCCGCTCAACGAAATTATCTATGACTTTTTCGACGCGCTTAAGTCGCGTACGCGCGGCTATGCATCGTTCGACTACGAATTAATTGGGTACGAAAAGTCTGACCTTGTAAAGCTCGATATGCTGTTAAACGGCGAGGTTGTGGACGCGCTGTCGTTTATCGTACACCGCGAAAAGTCGTACGCACGCGGCCGGCGAATTGCCGAAAAATTAAAGGAAGCGATTCCGCGTCAGCTCTTTGAAGTGCCGATTCAGGCCGCGATCGGCGGCAAGATTATTGCGCGTGAAACGGTCAAGGCAATGCGCAAGGATGTATTGGCAAAGTGTTACGGCGGCGACATTACGCGGAAAAAGAAGCTGCTCGAAAAGCAGAAGGAAGGGAAAAAGCGGATGCGTCAGGTCGGCAGCGTCGAGGTGCCGCAGGAGGCGTTTATGTCCGTGCTGAAGCTCGATGAATAGCTGCTGCGCCGATACGGCGTATGGCTTATATATCCATATCCCCTTTTGTGTGAAAAAGTGCGCCTACTGTGACTTTGCGTCGGCGTGTGCGCCGAAAGAACAGCACGACGCGTATTTTTTCGCACTGCAGCAGGAATTAGAAGGCCGTAAAGGCAAACAGCTTGACAGTATATTTTTGGGCGGCGGGACGCCGAGCTGTGTTGACGCGTGCTATATTGCGGCGTTGTTTGACCGCATCTATCAAACCATGACCGTCCTACCCGGCGCGGAAATCACGCTCGAGGCGAATCCTGGTACGCTGACGCCGGAAAAGCTGCGCATTTACAAGGAATGCGGCGTCAACCGCATCAGCCTCGGCGTACAATCGATGCAGGAGCGCGAGCTGCGTACGCTCGGGCGGATACACAGCGCGCGGGAGGCTATGCAGGCCGTAGAGTTAATCCACGCTGCGGGATTTGAAAACGTAAACCTCGACCTCATGCTCGCGACGCCGTACCAAACGCGTGAAACGCTGCGCGATACACTTGAAAAGGCGATTACGCTCGCTCCGACGCATATCAGCGCGTACAGCCTGATTGTGGAGCCGGGCACGCCGTTTTATACGCTGCAACAGGAAGGGCGCTTGCCTCTGCCGGACGAGGATTTGGAGCGTGCGCTCTGTGACGACGCGGCGGCGTTTTTGGACGCTCACAGCTTTATACAGTACGAGATTTCAAATTATGCAAAGCCGGGCTTTCAGTGCCGGCACAATTTAAAGTATTGGCAATGTCTGCCCTATCTCGGGCTTGGCGTAGCGGCGCACGGCTATGACGGCGAAATGCGCTGTGAAAATACGGCGGACACAGAGCAGTATATCCGGCTGATTCAAACGGGGAAAACACCCTGTATCAATAAAATCAAATTGACAGAGGCGGATAAGGTCAGCGAATACATCATTATGGCGCTGCGTCTGACACGCGGGATTGTCTTTGACGAATTTGCGCGCCGGTTCGGTTTCCGTTTTGAAGAAGCATATGCAGATACAATCCGCAAGTATCAAAACGGCGGATTTTTTCAAATAGAGCAAGGCGGGATTTGCTTTACACAAAATGGCTTTGCGGTCAGCAACGCCATTTTGTCGGAATTTGTTTAAGTTGATGTAAAGGAGCAATCAAACGTGACACAGGACAAAAAATCAATCTTCGGATACAAAACAGTCGACTTTCATGCACACGCTTTTCCCGATAAAATCGCGGAAAAGGCGGCGCAGAACCTTGAAACCTATTACGATATGCCGCTCGTTTCCAAAGGGCATTTTGACACGCTGCTGCAAAAAGCAAATGCAGCAAATATTGATAAGTTAGTAATCTTATCGACCGCGACCAAGCCGGCACAGGTCGAAAATGTCAACAGCTACCTTGCTTCGCTTGTAGAGGAAAACCCGGATCAGCTTGTGGGCTTTGGCACAATTCATCCGGGCTATGCTGACTACAAAAACGAGCTGCGACGCGTAAAAGAGCTCGGTCTTCGCGGAATTAAGCTTCACGCCGACTTTCAGGGCTTTGACCTCGACACGAAGGAGATGCTCCCCGTCTACGAAGAAATCGTCAAGCTCGGACTGCCGATTTTGTTTCACATGGGCGACAAAACCTATGACAAAACAAGCCCAAAACGGCTGGCGCGTCTGCTTGACCTGTTTCCGGAAATGACAGCAATCGGCGCGCATCTGGGCGGCGTATTCATGTGGGACGAGTCGATTGAGTATCTTGTGGGAAGGAACCTGTATTTTGACACGTCGAGCACGCTGCACGAGCTTTCGCCGGAGAAATTTACATACATTGTGCGCAAACACGGCGTGGACAAGATTCTTTTTGGAACGGATTACCCGCTCTCGGACTACGAGCTGGAGCACAAACGGTTTGGGCAATTAGATTTAACGGACGAGGAAAAAGAAAAGATTTTTTATAAAAACGCCTACAAGCTATTAGGTTTATAAAAAGATGAAAATATTTGGAGGGATACTACATGCCGCGGCTTCGCTTTCACTTTGAACCAAAACAGGGCTGGAGCAACGACCCAAATGGGTTAGTATATTTCCGAGGAAAGTACCACGCGTTTTTCCAGCACAACCCATACGACACGAGCTGGGGGAAAATGCACTGGGGGCATGCGGTCAGCGACGACCTAATCCATTGGGAGGAGCTTCCGATTGCGCTTACGCCCGACATGCCCTATGAAGACAAGGACGGCTGCTTTTACGGCAGCGCGGTTGTAAAGGACGGCAGGCTCTATCTGTTCTATACTGCCGTATCGCACGCGATGGAGCAGACGCAGTGTCTCGCCTACAGCGACGACGGTGTGACATTTACAAAATATGAGGGTAACCCCATTATCGGCCATTTTCCGCCGGAGGGCAGCCTTGATTTCCGCGACCCTAAGGTAACGCAAATCGGCGACACATACTATATGGTAGTCGGCACGGGCAAAGACAACGTCGGGAAAGTGGTCTATTATACCTCCAAAGACCTGTTTCATTGGGACTATCAAGGCGTACTATTTGAGGACAGCGACAATTGCAGGGTGATTGAGTGCCCCGACTTTTTTGAGCTGGACGGTAAGTTCGTGCTGATTTACTCCATTCGTTTAAACCCTGCACCATGCGTCGGCGCGGCGGTCGGCACGTTCGACGGAAAAAGATTTCAGCCGGAGCGCGTATACCGCCCCGAGCACGGGCCGCACTTTTATGCACCGCAAAGCTTTACCGGCCCGGACGGCAAGCGAATTCAGCTTGGATGGATGCACTATTTTGGCGGCTATGTCGGCGCGTTCTCGGTTCCGCGCGAGCTGTATGTCAAGGGTGACAGGCTCTATAGCTATCCCATTGCGGCGGTGCAACCGTATCTGACCGACAGCGACCCGCTTGTAGGTGTGACGGAAGATGGTGTTACGATTGATAAGAATTTTAAAAGCGACACAAAAACCGTCAACGACGTCAAGGTACTGCGAGACACAAAGACAATCGAGGTGTTCATAAACGGTGGTGAAGAAAGCTTTACCTACTGGTTCGATAATAATTAAAAAAATCCCGCTTATACGGGATTTTTTCATGCCTTAAATTCAGTCATGTTTTTCCAGTATTTTTTCGGCATATTATGCATCCGTAGGCGGTCGTTTTTACGGCTTTCGATTCCGATAATATTATAAAACCGTTTCCACAGCCTTTGATATTCCTCCTCGTCGGTCGAATACGCAACCTGCTTTGCGGTATCATACTCCATAATCTGCCACTTTTTTGTGTCGTAAATTGCCGCGAGGCCGCGCCGCGCGTCACAGATAACCCACGGAATCGACGAGAGACGGTCGGCAAAGTGCGGGCACACCAGCGCCAGCACATTGTTGTCCGGCTCGATTTTAGAAAACAGTATGCCGTTTTCCATCTCAGAAAACCGAATAAACTCCCGCATCCAGCCCGCCTCGTTCGATACGCGCCGCGCAGTACGCTGGACGCGCGCGACCCACTCGTTTTGCACAAACATATCGACGCGCGCGCCCATGTGGAAGCCGAGCTTTAAATAGTTGAAAATCATCGTTCCGCGCGCTGCGTCGTCGGAGAGATAGACGCGCTGTACATTGAACAGCGCATTCGGCGATATTTTCTTTGAAATTGCGCTGTATACGGCCTTATATTTTTTTCGGTCGGTTTCAATTTGCTTCACTTCACAAAACAGCGTCTGCTGGCAGTCTCCCACTCCCATCATCTGCACCGGGTCTTCACGGCTGTAATACGCTGTATGCACTGCACTAAGCAGTCCTTCAAAGCTGCCGTCATAAACATAAATCAAATCATCACGCATGTAAGAGCCTCCTCTCCGGCTCTTTTTTTGCGTTCCCTTCAGTTAAAAACGCGCTTACTTCGTTTTTTACGCCTTGCGTTGTCGTGCCATGGTTCAAAACCGGCGGCTTTTCATCAAAGAGAGAAAGCTGATAACCGTTTTGTGCCGCAATATAATTGTCCTTCGTGTCGCCGAGCAGATTTTGCATGATAAAGTTTTCGCTAATTTTTAAATCGTCCATATACCGCCCGTTAACCGTGATAAAAAACCGTGCCCGCTTGAGTACCACGCCAATCCGTTTCAAACCGGTGTAGTCGAGACTGCGCACACGGCGGGCCGTTCGGATACGCTGCGCACTTTTCACACCGATACCCGGCACGCGCAAAAGCATTTCATACGGCGCTTTGTTGACATCGACCGGAAATAGATGCAGATTTTTCATCGCCCAGTTACATTTCGGGTCTAAGAGCGGGTCAAAATTCGGGCTTTTTTCGTTAAGAATTTCGTCCGCCTCAAAGCCATAAAACCGCAAGAGCCAATCGGCCTGATAGAGCCTATGTTCACGCAGCAGCGGCGGTTTGTCCACAACGGGCAGGTTCGGGTCCGTTCCGACCGGCACATACGCCGAGAAAAAAACGCGCTTGAGCGAATATTTTTTGTAAAGCCCCGCCGTCAGGGACAAAATCTGATAGTCCGACTCCTTTGACGCGCCAATGATCATCTGCGTGCTCTGCCCCGCCGGTGCGAAGCGCGTCGCGTGGCGGTAGACCGTAAGCTCCTGCTTGTTTTGCATGATAGAGGAGCTAATTTGCCCCATAGGGCGCAGGATTGCATCCTTGCTCTTTTGCGGCGCGAGCAGATTTAAAGACTTTTGCGACGGCAGCTCAATGTTAACGCTGAGACGGTCCGCCAAATGGCCCAGCTTTTCAACCAGCAGAGGCGACGCACCCGGAATCGTCTTTGCGTGAATGTAGCCGTTGAATTTATACTCATAGCGCAGAATTTCCAGTGCGCGGCACAAAAGCTCCATCGTATAGTCCGGGTTCTTTACCACAGCGGAGCTTAGAAACAGCCCTTCAATATAATTGCGCTTATAAAAATTAATCGTCAGGTCGGCGATTTCCTGCGGCGTAAAGGCCGCGCGCGGCACATCGTTTGAGCAGCGGTTTAGACAGTATTTACAGTCATAAATACAGTAGTTCGTCAAAAGGATTTTTAGCAGCGAAATACACCGCCCGTCCGAGGCAAAGCTGTGGCACAGGCCGCACGAAACCGCATTGCCGATTCCGCCTACCTCGCGCTTGCCGCCGCGGTCCACGCCGGACGACGTACACGCAACGTCGTATTTTGCAGCATCGCCGAGAATTTCCAGTTTTTGAATCAGTTCCATATTGAACACATACCTTTCCCATAATCGTATCTATGTTCGTTTATTAGTATACCACCATTTCATATAAAATGCAAACATTTGTTTGTGTTTTGTGAAAATTTTTCTGCCAAAATTATTTCGCAATGTATAGAGCGGCACATTTTGGTAAAAATACGTGGTAGATGGACAGACAAACACAAAACGCGTCAATGTAGAAAGGATGAACCATAATGAAAAGAAAACAACAGCGCCGCTTTGAGGAAACGAAAGGCGAAAAGTTCAAAAACTGGATGAAGGAAAAACGGTTCTACATAGTGCTGCTCTGCTGCATTATGGCCGTAAGCGCAACGTATTTCGTTGCCGATTCGCTCCAGCGCTCGCAGGCGCCCACCAAGCCAAAGCAGGAAAGCGCAGCAACGCCGAAGCCGACCGCCACTCCCCTGCCGGACCTTACACAAGGAATGCCGCCGGAGGACAAGACCTCCTCAGCAACCACGACGCCAAAGCCGACAATCACGCCAACTCTCTCAAACGCCCCAAAAAGCACGGCTAACGCAACGAAGAAGCCTTCAAAATCGCCCGATACCAGTACAGCGAACGCCGGCGCATCCGTTGACTATCAGCCGAAGGAAAAAGCAAAGCTAGCATACCCCGTAAACGGCGAAATCATTACGCCGCATACGACCGATACGCTCGTCTATTCCAAAACGCTCGGCGACTGGCGTTCACATGAAGGTGTAGACATCAAGTCACAGCTCGGTACAGATGTGCTCGCCGCCGAAGCAGGTATCATTGAGGATGTTTATACGGACGATTTTATGGGCATCACAATCGTGATTGACCATCAAAACGGTATAAAAACCATATACGCCAACCTGTCGAACTCGAGCCTTGTACAAAAGGGCCAAAGCGTGGCGCGCGGCGGCGTTATCAGCGCAGTCGGCGACACGGCTATTTACGAAACCGGCGAGGTCGGACACCTGCACTTTGAAGTCCTCGAGGACGGCAAGCAGGTAGACCCGCTCGTATGGCTGCAAAAATAAATTTTTGATTTTTTGACAGAAATATAGTATTATATCGCCACGCGATCTGCACATACTATCTTTGCACAAACAAATCAATTATTTGTGCATACGCTTCAAATCGGAGGTTAAAAGAAAGAAAATGAGCAGATCAAGATCAAAAATGTCTGAAAACCTGAAAGCAGAAATCGCAAAGGAACTTGGCGTATACGATACCGTTTCAAAAAACGGATGGGGTGACGTCAGCTCGCGTGACTGCGGCAATATGGTAACAAAGGCAATCGAAATCGCCGAAAAAAGCGTGAATTCACAGCAGCGCTAAAGCGTATTACCTTTCAAACGGGTTTTGAAAGCATTCGCATAAAAGCGCAAAAAAGCACAAAACCAATGCTGGTTTTGTGCTTTTTCTTTTGCTGTTTACAGTACAGGGAAGCCTGCCGCCGCATGTGCTTCAATCAGCTCATCGCACATCTTAACAATATCGTCGATTGAAAGCTGCGCGCCGGTGCGCGGGTCGAGCATCGCCGCCTGATAGATTGCTTCGCGCTTTTTCGTGACCGCCGCCTCAATCGTCAGAAGCTGCGGATTAATGTTGGTCCGGTTCATCGCCGCCAGTTGCAGCGGCAAATCGCCCACAAACGTCGGCGTAACGCCGCTACCGTCAACCATACACGGCACTTCTACACACGCTTCCTTCGGAAGGTTCGTAATTAGGCCGGTATTCAGTACATTGCCGCCGATTTTATACGGCTTATTCGTCACCATCGCCTCCATAATGTGGGAAGCATACTCGCGGCTTCTTGTATGCTCAATATTGCCGCCGTTAAAGAGCTCCTCCTTCTGCTTTTTCCAGTCTGCAATCTGGTTTACACAGCGGCGCGGATACTCGTCGAGCGGGATATTGAATTTGTCGACCAGTTCCGGATAGCCCGGCTTAATATAAAACGGATTATACTCCGCGTTGTGCTCGCTCGATTCGGTGCAATAGTAGCCCAAATGCTTAATATAATCAAAGCGCACCATATCGTCATGCTGCTGTGTTTCGTTCATTTTTGCCGCGCGGGCGCGAATCTCCGGATACAGGTCGTTACCCTGCATATCCGTAATTTCTAACAGCCAGCCCATGTGATTGATGCCCGCAATTTTGTCGATAAAGCCATCTTCCGGCAGCATATCGAGCTTTTTGAGCAGTCCCTCGGAGCACACCTGTACACTGTGGCACAGGCCGACTGTCTTTATGTTTGTATACCGCTGCATATAGCCGGACAGCATCGCCATTGGATTTGTATAGTTTAAAAACCACGCGTCGGGGCACACTGCCTCCATATCCTCCGCAAAGCCCTGCAGCACAGGAATCGTCCGAAGTGCGCGCATAATTCCGCCAATGCCGAGTGTGTCGGCAATCGTCTGGCGCAGGCCGTACTTTTTCGGTATTTCAAAGTCAATCACCGTACACGGCTCATAGCCCCCGACCTGAATTGCATCGACTACAAACTTTGCTCCGCGCAGCGCGTCGCGCCGGTTTTCAACGCCGAGATATTTTTGAATTGTCGCACGGCCCTCGTTTAAATTCTTGTTAATTGCCGTCAGCATCATATACGACTCCTCGAGCCGGTCCGCGTCAATGTCGTAGAGCGCAATTTCGCTGTCGCAAAGCGCAGGCGTGAGCATCGTGTCGCCCAAAACATTTTTCGCAAAAATCGTGCTGCCAGCGCCCATAAATGTAATTTTTACCATCTTTTTAACCTCCATCTTTTTATTTGTTATCATAAAAATACCATACGGCCGCAAAAAAAAGAATTGCATAAAGTGTGATAAATATGGTATGATGTTGTTTATCAAGGAGGCGATCCATGTGAACGAAGTATATGATATCGCGGTTGCAAACAGAAACTTTACCGACCTAAACCCCGTTTCATGCGGGCATCAGAACTGCGAGCCCGCTCACAGCTTCGGCCCGCATATCCGCGAATACTATCTTTTGCACTATGTGACCAGCGGATACGGCACTTTTTTCCGGGACGGCGTCAACCACCGCGTCGGGCCAAACCAAATTTTCCTCATCCGTCCGCACGAGCTGACCACCTACACCGCCGATAAGCAGCATCCGTGGTCCTATATTTGGGCAGGATTTACGGGCGCACTTGCCGTGCGGCTTGACACGCTCCCACCCGTAATCGACTGCAAAACGAACCTTTTTCATGAAATGCTCGATTGTGAGGACTTAAAAAGCTGCCGTGAGGAATTCTTAGCGTCAAAGCTGTTTGCCCTGTTCACCCAACTGTTTGAGGCGGGCGGCGCGCCGAACGACTACGCCCAGCAGGTCTGCGACTACATAGACGCGAACTACATGAACGAACTGTCGATTTGCGACATTGCGCGGCTTGTCGGCGTTGAGCGAACATATCTTGCAAAGCTT
>URQR01000025.1 GCA_900550065.1 uncultured Eubacteriales bacterium
CCTTACAGAAAAGGAAATAATGGGTGTAGATAAGTCCCTAATGGGTGGAAAAAAATATAGAAACGGATTTGAGTACACGCTTAACAGTCCAACCCTACGTGCGTCATTGGAGAAAATAATGGCTGTTGACGTTGAACGGGCTGGAGACGTATATAGTTTCTACCTCGATTTGGATTCATGCATTCGCAGTTGCTCCAAAAAGACCAAAACTGGGGGATATCAATTTTGGGTAGTTGGCAATAGGACGGTTAAAGGGGAACTTCTATTAACCGATCAAATTATATCTGAAATTGCTGATGAATGTAACCTCGAACATATTTACACTATTGACAGAAACATCATCAACAAAGTCATGCCTTCAAAAAATTCTCCTACTAATGAGAGTGGAGTAAAATCATCGACGATGACCACCGAACACATTGTTGTATTGAGAAAAAAATAATTGTGCGCTGTACTTGATACAGCGCACAATTACTAAACAATTTTATTTTGAACTTTGAACAGCAGAGGCTGATCAGCTTCCCGGATTCTAAAGCCTGTGCCATGATCATGGGTCTTCCCTTTGTTCTTGCCACTATGGTACTGACCGATTCGCAAATCAACATAGATTTTACCAGTTTCAAGAAGCGCAATAAAAGCATCATAATCAAATCCAGAAACTTCATAGGCCTCGATATAATGAAATTCTTCGTTAGAACCTGTGCCTTTTGTTAGTGCTTTAGCATATACAAATTTATTTTTGTATTTTTTCTCAAAGCATTTTCTTAAGGCTTCTCTTGACCAAAAAATATTTTCTATCATCTCTTGAGACGCAATGTAGATTCCATCGGACCTACATTGAATTCTTAACATATTGCCGGTGTCGGCAATCGTTGTAAACCGATCGGCAGATAGAGTAGCGTGCAGCACCTTTTCATCATTATCATAAACGCTGCTGGCATATCCATATTTTTCACGAAGATATGTATTTGCTCTTGCAGGCTGAGGGGCACGTGTAAACATTGTCAGCATGCTTTGTGAATCAATTCTGCAAGATTTTAGTTCATAATCACCAAAATCAGGTTGGTCAAGATTGTTTTCCGGAATGCCTAATAAATCTTCCAGTGTCTTCCCTACTCCTGTCGGGCCTGATCTATGTGTCTGTATCCAGCCCATTTCTTTTATTACAGTAAATTCCCTAATAAAATCCTCCAGTGTGACTATCATAGCTTAATCCTCGCTTTCAATCAAAGGTTTAAATGTTTCTATACCAAGCGCATCAACAATTATTGGTATATTTTCTATGCAAATACTTCTGCGAGAGTATTTGATCGCACTTATATAAGTGCGGTGCATCATAGTTACATTCCTCCTATGTATTATATTATAACAAAATTGAATACTATAAGTCTACATATAACGTATCTAAAAATTAAAGATGTTAGCGCTACATATCCGGCAACAGGCGTTTCTATAGACAAACGCTCAAAGACATGCGCCTGCCATAGTCCTGATAACCGCGACAAATTCCGTATCAATCATATATACTATTTTGTTAAACGGCTGTATAATTTAGAATATAAAAAAATTTTTGAGAAATTTATAAAACGATACAACCCGGGCATACTGTTTTCCCATTATATAAGTGAAGGCCTAAAATCCAAGAAGGAGCTCTACGTTATGGAGGATGAGAAAATTATTGAATTATATTATCACAGAAGCGAAAACGCCATCGCCGAAACTGCGCGCAAATACGGCAAAATGATATACGCAATTTCCTACAATATCCTAAAAAACAAAGAAAACAGTGAGGAGTGTGTAAACGACACATATCATACGGCATGGAACAAAATTCCCCCAGCGAATCCGCCGTACTTTCCGGCGTTTCTTGGGCGTATCGCACGAAATATCTCTTTCGACAAATACGACTATAACAATGCAGCAAAGCGAAACGCAGACTTTGAGCTCGAACTCTCGGAGCTCGAAAACTGCCTTGTGGGCAAAGATAGCACGGAGGAAGCATTTGAATACAAAGAGCTTGCAAAGCATATTAGTACTTTTCTGCGTAAAACCGGTTATATAAAACGTGTCGTCTTTGTCCGCCGCTATTGGTATTGTGACAGCATAGCGCAGATTTCACAGGATTTTCACTTCAGCGAGAGTAAAACAAAATCAATGCTGCTTAGAACACGGAACGAATTAAAAAAATATCTTGAAAGGCGGGGCGTAACAGTATGAACAAAGACGTATTTTATGCAATCAGTATGCTTGATGATGATCTAATTGCAGAAGCAGGAAATGCAGTGCGAAGGGTTAAAAAGATAAAACTCAGCAAAATTGCAGCCGTTGCAGCGGCGGCTATTATGCTATTGGGGATTACTGCGTTTGCTACAACAATCATTTTGAGCAGCAGGAGCGGGCACTCTTATAACATTCCTACCTACAATTCTGTCCCAAACGCTGAAATTTTACAGCGCGATATCGGTTTTGTGCCGAATATTCCAGCAGCTTTTTCAAACGGTTACCGCTTCCGAAGCGGCCATATTACACAAAATGAGGACTATGCCGAAGACGGCAGCATCTTTGAACAGTTTAAGGGCGTATCCTGCACCTATAAAAAAGGCAATCAGGAAATTACCCTGCATGCATAAACGGCACTTGCCGGCATACAGATAAAAAATGCAAATAAAACGGACACCTACAAGGGCGTAGAATTACAGTACTGTGCTTACACAAATAAACTCGTTCCGCCGGGGTATACAATGACCGAGCAGGATAAGGCAGACGAAAAATCCGGCAGACTGGTTTTCAGCTACGGCAATCCAGAGGTAGCGCTCACCCATGTCCAGCTGCTGGCATGGGAATATAACGGCGTGAATTATGAATTAAACGCGGCCGACAGCGAGCTGTCCTTTGAGGATTTTACAGCCATGGCAAAGGAAATCATAGATACGCAGCAGAAATAGAATCTGAAAGGAGCAAGGACCAATGAAAAAACGACTTTCGGCGATGCTTTTGTGTGTTGCCCTACTGCTCAACTTTTGTGTCGTATCCGCCGAGGACGCATACAGCTCTACAGGCTTTGAGCTAATAAAAACACAGGAATCCAACGACTTGGGCGGTACGCTCTATTACTTTCGCCACATTAAGACCGGCGCAGAAGTTGTGTGGCTTGATAACAATTCCGAGCGGCGCGACTTTTCTATCGGCTTCAAAACGCCGCCCATTGACAGCAAAGGGGCAAACCATGTGCTGGAGCACAGTCTTCTGTGCGGAAGCGAGAAGTATCCAACAAAAAATATTATGCCGTATGTGCGGGGCAATGCGCTGGCGGAAACCATAAATGCCGTCACCTCCGACGACTGTACCTACTACGAGATAAAAACGCCTAACGAAACGGAATACTATAACCTAATAGACGTCTATATGAACGGAATTTTTCATCCGCTTTTGCTGACTGATGAAAATATATTTAAACAGCAGGGGATTCGTTTGGAATATGTAGACGGCAAGGTACAGTATAACGGTGTAGTATATAACGAGCTAAGAATCAACAGCCTCGACAGCACGGAAAACTCGGTCAATTTTTTGGCTGATACACTCTACCGCTCTATTTACGGCAATACGGCGCCCGCATGTAACAGTGGCGGCAGTATAAACGACTTAAAGACTCTTACATATGAAGACGTGCTAAGGGTTTACAACACTTACTATATTCCCTCAAACAGTATGACCTACCTTGCTGGAAAACAGGATATTAAAAAGACCCTATCTGTTCTTGACGGCTTTTTCAAAAGCTTTGACAGGCAAAACATCACCATTTCCTTTTCCGACACAAAGCAGCAACCGGCAGAAAAGGTCAGCGAGTACAATATCACGGCTGATACCAAAACCGTGGATATTGGATTTATGAGCGCCGGCGTCCCTATGGCTGAGAATATGACAGAGCTGTACGCAAAGGATATAATCTTTAACCTGATTGCTGAAAAAATGGACGAAATCAACCCTAAAAATTATGTTTCCGGTGGTAACAGCGGCGGGATATCTAATACTGCGCTCTTAGTGACGGAAGTCCCTATTGAGAAAAAGGACGAGATCCTCGCGGCGTATGATACAGTTTTAGCGGACTTTTCAAAAAATGGTTTAGGCGATATTGCCGATACAATCGACAATTATGTTACAGACCGTAATAATCCATATTTTTATACCATAGAGCTTGGTATATTTCAGGGGATTCTATATCATGACAATCCGTTTTATTATGCGGATATTTCGACGGCCGCAAACACACTAAAAGAAAGCCCGGAACTATTTGACGCTGTATTAAAAAAATATTTCACAAATAACCCATGCAGTAAAATCGTCATTTCCGGAAATCACGGCGCTATGACAGAAGAACCTATGCAGTTCAGCGATGCGGAGATAGAACAAATTAAGCGGGAAACAGAGCAGTTTCAGGTTTGGGCGGATATGCCCGACAGCCCTGAAGTGATTGCAAAAATTCCTACGCTTTCCCTCGACGATATTGACGCAGCGCCCGCCTACGCCACTCCCCTGCACGAGGTGATAGAAAAAATAGACTTTTACTATACCGCAAAGCCGGAACAAGACGGAACCTTTGTCAATCTGTTCTTTCCGGCACAGGCCGATACGAAAGATTTGGCGTATTTACAGCTTATGACTGCTTTTATCAACACACAGGCTGTAAACGCTGGGTATGAAGGTGTAACGATAGATTTAATCTCTATGGAAGATTATCACGATTCGGAAAAAATAAATCCACAGATTTCTATTTACCTATCGGGAAGCGGGCAAAAAATAGCAGAAACTATCAGCAGGTTTTCTGCATTTTTGCGGGAGGACACTACATGGGATAGGACGGCGTTTGAGACATATGTAAAAAATACACCGGTGCAAATTTTACAAAACGGATACCGCGACCCATACTTTTTGTCCTATGAGCTAAAACAAACAAAACAGACCGCCGGAAACGCTTTTTATTCCTACACCCGCGGCAGCATGGGACAGGGCTCCGTTCCTTACTATCAGCTTTTGAAAAACGCAAGGCCGGAAGAATACCCGGCGATGCTAAAAAAGATAAAAGATATGTGCAGCGATATGATGTTAAACAGTATCCCCTTGGTAGAGTATGTTGGCGCGGAGGGATATGACGCCGTAAAACAGGCGGTCACCGAACAGTTTAAGAGCGGCAAAAAGAAAGAAAGCGGCAGCGTGCTTCTTCCCGCCGGGTATCCCGCGGCAGCAACTATTACAAAGATGACCGACGCGAATCATTTTATGCTGTCCGGCAATATCAAGGAAGCGGGCTATTCCTATTCAGGCAAGATGTGGGTTGCGGGAAATGTGCTGACCGCTAACTATCTTTTGCCGACGATGCGCGGAAAATACGGCGCATACGGGGCCGGCGTCACCCTTGACCCCAGCGGCCTTACGTCGGGCGTAGCCGGCATCTCACAAATTGACCTTGCAATAGAAGTGTGGAACGGTATGGGCGACTATCTGCGGAATCTCACAATGACGCAAAAAGAATTAGACGCCGCTATTATTCCAATCATAAAAGAATTTGACGAATATTATAACGATTCGGATTTCGGCGGAATTTTAACTCTTTCCAATAAAACAAGCGAAGACATTAAAAGAACGCGCGAAGAAATACTTTCCACTACAGTGGAGGATTTAAGGGGCTACGCCGATTTGTTAGATGCATTAGTGGCGCAGCAAAAAGTATATGCCGTATTGAGCTATGAAGCCGCCGACAAGGCCGAATTTGATTTTGCTTATTATGCAGACGCAGAAATGATAACGCTCTATCCGCGTTTTACAAAAAGGCCGCAAAGCTATATCAGCGGAAAAAGTGAAACACAGTTTTGTCCGGACGATGTCTTAACACGCGGAGAAGCGGCAGTATTAATAGAAAGGCTTCTTGCAGACCGTAGCGTTATATCTATCCCCCCTTCCTATACAGATGTCCACGCAGCTGATTGGTACTATGAAGCAATTGCCGTACTGTCTGAGCGGGGAATCCTGCACGGTTACAGCGACGGCGCCTTCCGGCCCAACGAAACGATTACCCGCGCGGAGTTCGTGTCCGTACTTGCCCAATTCGTGTATGGTACAGATACGGTCCCTGCAATAAGCTACAACGACATGACAGAAGAGGATTGGTTTTACCCTGCAATGGCAAAAATGGCGGCGGGCGGCTTTCTTTCCGGCTACGGCGGAGGAATGCTGTACCCAAATAAAACAATTACCCGCGCCGAAGCTGTAACACTGATAAACCGTGTGCTTGGTAAGACCTATATAGACGGTATGCAAAATCCGTTTACAGACACACAAGGACATTGGAGCTTTGAAGAAATAACAGCAGCGGTGAATTGACCCCTTTACGGATTGTACCCATATCAAAACAAAACCGTCCTTTTTAGGGCGGCTTTGTTATATACTAGTAGATTCTATTGCAATGTTGTGATATACTGTTGTCAGAAACGAAAGAAAAGGGATGGTTTGATGACGCAGAAAGAAAAATGGCTTGACTGGGCGGTTGAACTGCAAAGCCTTGCACAGGCAGGCCTAACATATGGCAAAGACCAATTTGACTTGGAGCGTTATGCGCGTATCCGCGAAATTTCCGCCGAAATGATGGCCTATAAAACCGGTCTACCGCTCACACGCGTAAAGGATTTATTTTGCAACGAAACAGGGTATCAAACGCCTAAGCTGGATACGCGTGCAGCGATTTTCAAGGGGGATAAAATCCTTCTTGTCTAAGAGAACAACGGCAAATGGTCGCTGCCCGGCGGTTGGGTAGACGTTAACGTATCCGTAAAGGAAAACACCGTAAAAGAGGTAAAGGAAGAAGCGGGACTTACTGTAACCGCCGACCGTATTATCGCCGTACAAGACAGGGCAAAGCATAATCTGCCCGTATATGCTTACGGCGTTTGTAAAATATTTGTTCTTTGCAGCGTGCTTGGCGGAAAATTTGAAAAAAATATTGAAACCACGGAAAGCGGATATTTTGGCGAAGACGAATTACCCGCACTTGCGGAAGAAAAAAACACCGCCGCGCAAATCAAGCTGTGTTTTGAAGCGTACCGTGCAGCGCATTGGGAAACTGTTTTTGATTAATCGGTCCTTGCCATATAGCCCTATTTTTTGGGAGACCGCTTGGTTTTTTCATGAAAGTATGATAAAATATTTTGAGACTATTTGTGCCACAAAATACAGTATGAAACAAAGTGAGGTTTACCGCCATGAACGAAACAGACATCCGCCGCCCTGCCGGGAAATTTATTGCCTTTGAAGGGATAGACGGCGCCGGAAAAACGACTCAGATTAAGCTGCTGACAAAAAAGTTAGCCGCCCTCGGCGTTCGGTGCTACGAAACGAGAGAGCCCACAGACTCGCCGATTGGCTCGCTGATTCACCAAATTATGACGGGCCGGATACCCGCCGACAACAAAGTTATCGCAAGCCTGTTCATCGCCGACCGGGTCGACCATCTGCTCAATTCCACCGACGGCATCTGTCAAAAAATTGACAGCGGCGTTAGTGTAATTACAGACCGATACTATTTTTCCTCCTATGCCTACAACGGGGTAGACCTCGACATGGACTGGGTGATTCATGCTAACAGTATCAGCGCGGACATCCTGCGGCCTACGCTGACCGTATTTTTAGATATTCCGGTCAACACGGCGCTCGAGCGGATTGCGCGCGGGCGGTTTCACACCGAGCTGTTCGAGAAGGAGGAACGGCTGGTCAAGGTCAGAGAAAACTATTTTAAAGCGTTTGAACGGCTCAGCGACGTTGAAAACGTGGCCGTAATTGACGCGGACGCGGACGCGGATACCGTTGCAGAAAGGATTTGGAGCGCGGTTTCGGGCCTGTTTGCGTAAAAAGAGGTTGTAGTTATACAAATACTGAACAATTCTTTATTATATCATATACACATTTGTTTCTATATGCCTTATACTATAAATAAATAATAAGCAAGCAGGTGGTTGGTATATGGATTCATACAAATTGGAGTTTAATAACTTTGTAATTCAAATGGGACTAAAGGTGGGTTACTATAGGCGATTGTCCGGTATGACGCAGGAGCATCTTTCAGAAATGATTGATGTATCCCTGTCCTATATTGGAAAATTAGAGGCAAAATCACAATACTATTGTCCATCTTTGCGAACGCTCTATAAAATCGCAAAGGCATTAGGGGTTGACATAGCAAAATTAGTTGATGTGGAACACGATTGACGCAGGGGCAAACGCCCCTGTGCTTTTTCTTGCGCGGCGGATTCTTCCTTGACGGGGCGGCGCATAAACTATATAATATAGATAGGAATATAATTAATTAGGTAGAAACACAAAATTAAAAAAGGAAGTGATGTGTATGGCGCCGGTGCTCCTGCTGTGCGGTATCGTCTTCATCGTATGTATCCTATCCAACAAACTCTCCACAAAAATCGGCGTGCCTGCGCTGCTTCTGTTTATCCTGCTCGGGATGCTCTGCGGGTCGGACGGACTGTTTAAAATACAGTTTTCTGACTATCATATCACGGACCAAATCTGTTCCGTCGCGCTGATTTTTATCATGTTTTACGGCGGCTTCGGCACAAACTGGAAGGTGGCGCGCCCCGTCGCGCCGCAGGCGATTCTGCTTTCCTCGCTCGGCGTTGTCATTACAGCCGCCCTGACGGGCTTGTTTTGCCACTATGTGCTTCGGATGACGCTTTTAGAGGGGCTGCTAATTGGCGCGGTAATTTCTTCGACCGACGCGGCGTCGGTGTTTTCTATCCTGCGTTCTAAGAAGCTAAACTTAAAGCACGGACTTGCGTCCATGCTGGAAATCGAGAGCGGCAGCAACGACCCGACCGCATATATGCTCACGGTTATCATTCTTGCGCTGATGACGCCGGGCGGCGATACGCCGTATGCGTACCTTATTTTTGCGCAGGTGGCGTACGGCCTGCTGTTTGGCTTTGGTCTTGCGTTTGCCGCCGTGTGTATACTAAAGCGGGTGCGTTTAGGCAACAGCGCTCTACATATGATTTTTATGGTAGGTATCGCGCTCGTCGCGTATGCGCTGCCAACGCTGATTGGCGGCAACGGGTATTTGAGCGTGTATATTACCGGCATCGTGCTGGGCAACAGCAAAATACGGCACAAGGTCGAGCTGGCGCACTTTTTTGACGGCTTTACGTGGATTATGCAAATTGCACTATTTTTTATCATCGGCCTATTGTCGTTCCCGTCGCAGATACCGCAAATACTGCTGCCCGCAATTGCAATTGCGCTGTTTATGACCTTTATCTCGCGCCCAATTGCAGTATTTTCTATTTTAACCCCGTTTCGGACGCCGCTCAAGCAGCAGACGCTTGTTGCCTGGTCCGGGCTGCGCGGCGCAGCGTCCATTGTTTTTGCAATTTACGCCGTTGTCAGCAACGCCTACACCAGCAACGATATTTTTCACATCGTGTTCTGCGTAGCGCTGCTTTCTGTCGCCATACAGGGGACGCTCCTGCCGCTGTTGGCACGCAGGCTCGGCCTCGTAGACGACAGCGACACGGTTTTAAAAACGTTTACCGACTACCAAAGCTTGTCGCAAATGCAGCTTATCGACATCCCTATTGTTGAAGGGCATCCATGGACAGGGCACAAGATTAAAGACCTCGGCCTGCCTGGCGGTATATTAATTATTATGATTCGCCGCAGGGGTAAGTCGCTCATACCAAAGGGCGACACAACAATAAAAGCGGACGACGTACTCGTGCTGAGCGCAACACCGTTTGCGGGTGAGGACGACTACGTTCTCTCTGAGGAATATATCACTAAAAAGCATCATTGGAATTTCCAGCCTGTAAAAAACATCAAGCTGCCGGACGGATCGTTTGTGCTGATGATTAAGCGCGACAACTATGAGCTTGTCCCCAGCAAAGACACCGTCGTGCTCTCGGGCGATACCCTTGTCATTTCGGACGAGGCGCAGTCCGCCCCGCCGCCAAAACGGATGAGGATAAAGAAGAAAAAATAAAAAAATTGACCGCATGCCTGCTGGCGGCGGTCTGCTTTTTAGCTGAAAAACCGGATCAGTGCAACACAAATCAGAATCGTGCCGGGCAGCAGCATGACCGCCTTTGCGTTTAAAAACTTGGCATTTGAAAAATACTTTCCGGCAAAATCGCCCGCGAATAAAAACGCGGTCTGGAACACGCCGACCAAAATGGGCGTTATGTACGAGCTGCTGCCCCCTACCGCAAGCGACGCACAGCTGCAAACCGCGTCAATCGAAAGTAAAAACGCAAGGTAGGACGCCTCCCAAAAATCAATCGTAGCGGATTTGTCAAAGTCACAGTCGACCGGATGCTTAATAATTTTTACACTCAGCCCAATTGATTTAAGCATAAACTCAAATGTTTTTTCCTCTCTCGCCTCTTTTTTCGGCTGTGTTTCTCTTGCTTCCCGAAAGGAGTCAAAAATCATCCACAACCCCAGCCCCATCAGCAGCAAAAAACTAATCCATTTCGCGGCCTGCGGGCTGAAAAACGACGAAACCGTCCCGCCGAGCAGCGTCCCCACAGCCGACATAAATGCCGAGATTAAAAACATCGCCAGCATAGACCGCGCCGGCAGTTTAATATCCTTTATGCCATAGCTAAAGCCTACCGCAACCGCGTCTAAGCTCAGCGATACCGCAAATAAAATCAACACATACACGCAATCGACCTCCGCTGTCTAATTCTTTGCCCTTTTAGTATATGCACCTCTCTGGACTGCCGTGCGGGGCGCTGTCTTCCTTCATATTATAAATGGGCACCGTTTGATTTTGTCTTCAAATTGAAATATAAAAAAAGGATAAAGGGCTTGACATCGCTGCCTTTGGGGAGTACACTACCCGTGAGCCAAAAAAAAGCCGCTTTGTCATGGACAAAAGGGGGGATATATTCATGACACAAATCAAGTGGATTTTTGAAAACATGAGAGGCAGCCGGTGGAAGTTCTACCTCGGCCTAATCATGCACAACTGCCTATGTATGCCGCTCGTAATTTTGGCGCCAATGGTCATTACCGCATTTGTCGACCAGGTTTTCACAAACGGCGACAGCTCGAATGCAGTTATGCTAATTGGACTCTACCTCGGCTTAAATGTTCTGCGCGCGCTGACGCAGTACGGCTACGGCCTTATTTTAGACAGCGCGTCGGCCGACGTTTTGGCGAATTTCCGTACAACGCTGTACAAGAAGCTGCAAACGCTGACGCCGTCGTTTTACAGCACGACGCGCACGGGCGATATTATGATGCGTCTGACGGGTGACCTTGAAACAATGCGTCACTTTGTATCGTGGGTTATGACGAACGCAATTTATGCAGTAATTATTTTTATTGCGGGACTCGTTGTGTTCTTTTCGACGAACGCGGTGCTCGCCTCTATTCTGCTTGTGGTTTCACCGTTTATGGCGTACCTTGTTTTAAAGATGCGTAAAGTATCCGCACCGATGTACACGCATCTGCGCGAAACGAACAGCCATCTAAATGCAATGGTGCAGGAAAACATCGCCGGGAACCGTGTGGTGAAAGCCTTTGTGCGGGAAAAGTACGAGCAGGGGCGTTTTGACAAACTAAACGGCGCATACCGCGACGCAGCGGTTACCGCTTCGAGCGTTTGGGCAAAGTTCGGCCCAATCTTCAACGCGCTCGGCAACGGCGTTCTGATCACCGTTTTTATTGTCGGCGGAATTATGGTAATTAACCAGCAGCTTACTATTGGCCAGTTTTTGCTGTTCTATAACCTAAACTGGCTTATTAACGAATCAATGCGACTCGTCGGCGTAGTAATCAATGACAGTCAGCGCTTCTTTTCCTCAACACAAAAAGTTATGCAGCTCTACTACGCGCGCTGTGACGTGAAAAACGGAGAAAACCCTTACATACCAAACGAGGAAGCAAAAAAAGAAGAGGGCCGTGTCGTGTTCGACCATGTAAGCTTCAGCTATGATAATTCAGAAGTATTAAAAGACATTTCTATCACCGCTGAGCCGGGACAGACGATTGGCATCATGGGGCCGACCGGCTCCGGCAAAACGACGCTTGCTATGCTGATGGCGCGGTTTGCTGACGTGACCGGCGGCAGCGTCAAAATCGACGGTGTCGATGTGAGGGACTACGACTTAAACGCACTGCGCGCAAAGATTGGCTATGCGATGCAGGACGTGTTCCTGTTTTCCAATACGATTGATGCAAACATCGCGTACGGTAACCCGGACATGGAGGAACGGGACGTTTACAAATACGCAAAAATGGCGGATGCGAACGGATTTATCCAGCGCATGCCGGAGGGGTATGACACCATCGTAGGCGAACGCGGCGTCGGGCTGTCCGGCGGGCAGAAGCAAAGAATCGCGCTTGCGCGCGCGCTCGCATATGAGTCGCCGATTGTCGTGCTCGACGACACGACCTCGGCTGTCGATATGGAAACAGAAACGTATATTCAGGGCCAGCTGGCCGCGCGCGAAGGGCGGCATACCACCTTTGTGATTGCACAACGTATTTCTTCCGTGAAAAACGCAGACTGTATCTATATCATAGAGGATGGTAAAATCGCCGAAAGTGGAACACACGGCGAGCTTTTGGCAAAGAAAGGCTACTACTACGACATATACTGCCTACAGCAGGGCATAACCCTCGAAAAAGAGGAGGTGGGACAGCATGCCTAGTGAAAAGCTGAAGCAAACGCGCAACAAGTACGATGTGGACGAAACGCTCGATTCGCCGTTTAGTTTTAAGCACTTTAGCCGAAGCGTGAAATACATCAAGCGCCACGCAAAGGAGCTCGTCAGCGCGCTGATTTTCAGCGTGATTGCGATCGTGTCCGGGCTGACGTTTCCGTATATCCTAATGATTATCACCGACATGCTGATTCCTGCGGGAAATATATGGGGCATTGCTGCGGTCGGCGTAATCGGGTATGTGCTGATTCTGATTATTATGTACTCCGAACGCAAGCGCGGCCTAATCAGTAACCGTGCAGGACAGCAGATTGTGTCGGAAATACGCGCGGATTTGTTTTCACACTTGCAGACGCTGCCGTTTGACTACTATGATTCGCGGCCGCACGGTAAAATTCTGGTCCGTGTTGTCAACTATGTCAACTCAGTTGCGGACTTCTTCTCGAACGGCCTGATTAACATCGTGCTCGAGCTTTTGAGCCTGCTGTTTATCCTGTTCTTTATGTTCGCGACGAGCGTCAAGTTATCTTTAGTGGTGTTAATCGGCCTCGTGCCGTTCGCGGCGTATGTATTGCTTGTCAAAAGCGCACAGCGCAGGGCAAGCCGGATTTTTTCCAACAAAAACTCGAACATGAACGCCTATTATCAGGAGAGCATTGACGGTATGAAGGTCACGCAGTCGTTTGACCGCGAGGGTGTCAACCAGGGTATTGCGGAAAAAATGGCGAAAGCCTGCGCAACATGGTTTGTAAAGCGCGCGCGTATCGCGCATACGATGTTTCCTTCCGCAATCGTCATCTCTTCGGTCGCGGCGGCGGCAATCTATCTGATTGGCGTGGGAATGGGCGAAACGATGAGCGTCGGCGTCATTATTGCAATGGGCGCGTACTGCGGCCGCTTCTGGCAGCCGATTCAGAACCTCGGTAACCTTTATAACAACGTAATCGACACGGCCGCGTACCTTGAGCGTATCTTCGAGGTAATGGACGTGGAGGCGGATATCGTCGACAGGCCGGGCGCATACGATTTGCCCGATATTGAAGGCGACGTAAAATTTGAGCATGTGTTCTTTGAGTATGAAACGAACGTGCCAATCCTAAAGGATGTAACGTTCCGCGCAAAACCGGGCGAGTCCATTGCGCTTGTCGGGCCGACCGGCGCGGGTAAAACGACGGTCGTGAACCTGCTGGCACGGTTTTACGACATCAAGTCCGGCTCAATTACAATCGACGGGCACAGTATCTATGACGTAACGCTCAAATCCCTGCGCGAGCAAATGGGAATGATGCTGCAAGATACGTTTATTTTCTCGGGTACGATTATGGACAACATTAAGTATGGACGTTTGGACGCAACCGACGAAGAAGCAATCGAGGCGGCAAAGGTCGTGTCGGCGCACGAGTTTATTTCCTCCCTGCCGCAGGGGTATAACACCGTTGTCACCGAACGCGGCAGTTCGCTGTCGGCCGGGCAGCGCCAGCTTATCAGCTTTGCGCGTACGCTCCTTGCCGACCCGAAGGTATTAATCTTAGACGAGGCGACCTCCGCGATTGACACAAAGACGGAGCTATTGGTACAGGAAGGGCTGCAAAGCCTATTAAAGGGCCGTACGTCATTTATCATTGCGCACAGGCTCTCGACAATCAAGCACTGTGACAGAATCTTGTACATTGACCAGAAAAATATTGCCGAATCCGGCAACCATGAGCAGCTCTTGGAGGCACAGGGCCTCTACTATGCGCTCTATACGTCCCAGCTGACGGAATAAAAAATCTATTTATCAGCAATACAGGAGCAGGAGAAAAATTCTCCCGCTCCTGTTTGTTTTTCACAAAAAAGCATTGCCCGGCAACGTAAATCATGATATGATATAGATATAGAACAGTCGTTAGGATGGTGGCATATGCAGTTAATGATAAAGGACAAATACATATCGATTTTTTTAATTTTGTGTTTGTTGCTGGCCGTGCTCCCGGCGCCGGCTATGGCGGCGGACTCTGGCCCAAATATTCCTCTGTTTCAAACAACGGACGGCCTCGCTGTCATAGAAGCGGAAGATACATACTTTGCGTCGGAGGTGTTCAGCGCCGTGAGCGGCGGCGATATGTCCGGCGGGAAAGGAATATATACCTCAAAGGGGCCGCTCAACCCGGACAAAATTGCAGAAGAATCGGAAATACCGATTGAAAAGCCTGTCAATATGGCGTTTCAGGTCAAGGCTGATCACACCGGCACCTACGCGCTCTGGCTGCGTGTAAAGCCAAACAGCGAAAGTAAAAGTATTTTCGTCAGCGTCAATGACGGCGCTTATAACTCTATGAGCGTGGGCGCGATGCCGGGCGAATGGCATTGGTTTAAGGTTGCGTCCACCTACCGAATCGAAAAGGACAGTGTAATTACCTATAAGCTTTCTCCAAACAATCCGTGGTTTACGATTGACAAAGCGGTCGTGACCTCGCAGCGGTTTGTCCATCCGGAAGGGATAGACGGGACTTTAGCAGAAGATGATACAACTCTGCCCGGCGGCGTTTACAATGCGCCTTCCTTTACGCCCCCGCCACAGCATCCGCGCCTGTACTTCACGGCGGAGGATATTCCGCGGATTCTCGCTAACGCAAAAAAGACGGAAAATGCCTCGGCATGGAGCCAGCATCAGGCAAATCTGACAAAGGACACCGGCACGGACGGTGTGCTGCCCCCGGCTAAGGACCAGAACAGCAGCAACAATAACAATACATGGCTCGGCTGGTTCGAGAGCTGGGCGTTTGAATATGTGACAAACGGCAATGAGGCACTCGGGCGTAAGGCGATTGATAATATTAAAAACTTTGCCGAGTCGGTCGTCTACATAGAGCCGAATTATGACGGCTATACGCGCAACGCGGGTCATCTCGTCTTCACAATTGCCGAGGTGTATGACTGGTGTTATCCGCTTTTGACGCAGCAGGATAAAACGTATCTCATCGAGCAGGCAATTGCGATTATATCCGACGGAATCGAGGTCGGCTGGCCGCCGACGAAGCAGGGCGCGCTCACCGGCCACGGGAGCGAGGCGCAGACGCTGCGCGACCTGCTGTCGTTTGCAGTTGCGACCTACGACGAGCGGCCTGACATTTACAACATGGTTGCGGGACGGTTCTTTGACGAGTTTTTACCCGCGCGGCAGTATCACTATACCTCGCATATGTTCCATCAGGGCACCAGCTACGGCAGCTACCGCGGCCAGTGGGACTACAACTCGACATGGATTTTTGACCGCATGGGCCTGCCGAATGTGTATGGCGACGACCAGCAGTTCACGGGCTATTGGTTTATTTATATGATGCGCCCCGACGGCGCGCCGCTCACAGACGGCGACGCAAGCTATAATGGACGCGTGCCCGGCAACCGGTACACGGGCTACCGGCGTGTCCATTTCCTGCTCTCTAATTACTATAAAGACCCTTATTTGAAGCAGGCGGCGCTCGAGGCGGGCAGCGGTTCCTCGTTTTCTTATGGGCACGGCAACACAAGCCCGGTCGAGTTTTTGGTGTTTAACGACCCGAACTTGAGCGGAAGGCCGCTGTCTGAACTTCCGCTTACGAAATATTTTGGCTCGCCGATGGGCCACATGATTGCGCGCACAAGCTGGGAGGACGGGCTCGACTCGAACGCGGTTGTAGCGCAAATGAAAGTGGGCGAGCTGTGGTTTGCCAACCACCACCACCTTGACGCGGGCCACTTCCAGATTTATTATAAGGGTCTG